>CALFDA010000024.1 GCA_937950605.1 uncultured PS1 clade bacterium
TAATGTAGGTGTGCTATTACGCGGTATTAAGCGTGAAGAAGTAGAGCGCGGTCAAGTGCTTGCTAAGCCAGGTTCAATTAAGCCACATGCTAAATTTGAAGCAGAAGTTTATGTGCTTAGCAAAGATGAAGGTGGTCGTCACACGCCATTCTTTAACAACTACCGTCCACAGTTTTATTTTAGAACAACTGATGTAACTGGTGCTTGCCAACTACCAAAAGATGTAGAAATGGTAATGCCAGGGGACAATGTAAAGATGAGTGTAGAGTTATTGTCGCCAATCGCAATGGAAGATGGTTTAAGGTTTGCAATCCGAGAAGGCGGTCGCACAGTGGGTGCAGGTGTTGTTTCAAAAGTGGTGGATTAGTTGGGTTTTGGGTGTGGCACATATTAAGAATATAAGAGGCAAACACCCAAGTTTTGAGTTATACAAAAATACCTTTAGCAACCTAATGTGAATGATTGCTAAAGGTGTTTTTTAGATGAAGGCAAGTGGCTCAATTGGTAGAGTGGCGGTCTCCAAAACCGTTGGTTGGGGGTTCGAGTCCCTCCTTGCCTGCCATATTTTAGGTGTGTATTGTGAGTAAAAATACAGAAAATCAGGCTAAGCCAGAGTCATCAATAATGGTGATATTGTCAATTCTAATTGTAATTGGCTTCTTGGTGCTTTTCTATTCAGACCCATTAGAGTTAAATACAACGCTGTATAAGACGTTGGTGTTATTGGCGGGTTTAGTGTTAGCAGGGCTTGTTTTTTTCAAATCTCCACAAGGCATTCGATTAAGCATATTTTTAAAAGAAACAAAAATCGAATTACGCAAAGTTGTTTGGCCAACAAGAGATGAAACCATTAAAACAACGGGCATGATTGTGGTAGCGGTTATTATCGTTGCTATTTTTTTGTGGATTGTTGATGCGTTCTTTACTTGGGCTGTGCAATTACTAACAAACTGATAAGGGGTTTTATAAGTGTCTAAAAGATGGTATGTGCTTCATGCAAGAAGTGGTTATGAGGCAAAAGTTAAAACCGCAATTGAAGAATCTCTTTATAGAGAGGGGTTATCGGATTTGCTTGGTGATATTGTGATTCCAACTGAGAGGGTGGTAGAGCTTAAAGATGGTCAGAAAAAAACAGCCGAGCGTAAATTTTTCCCAGGATATATGTTAATTAATGTCGAATTAACTGAATCAAGTTGGTTGTTGGTTAAAAACACCAGTAATGTCATTGGTTTTATTGGTGGGTTTTCGGGCAGACCATCACCAATTACGCAACGTGAAGTTGATAAGATTATGGCACGTGTACAAGAGGGAGCAGATAAGCCTAAACCTAAAGTTGCTTATCAACCAGGTGAGGAAATTTTAGTAATTGATGGTCCATTTAATGAGTTTAATGGCACGATTGAAGCGGTTGATTACGAAAAGAATTTACTGAAAGTAGAAGTGTTAATTTTTGGACGAACTACACCAGTAGAATTAGAGTTTTCTCAAGTGCAGAAAACATAAAAAAGTAAAAAATAGTTTTTAACAGGGGAGCTTACTTGTGTTAAGTGCTTGTACCCAAAACGAGGTAAATCCTCAAGGAAAGAAAAAATGGCTAAAAAAATTGAATCCTACATTAAGTTACAAATTCCAGCGCAAGAAGCAAACCCTTCGCCGCCAGTGGGTCCAGCATTAGGTCAGCATGGTGTAAATATTATGGATTTTTGCAAAGCGTTTAATGCTGCAACACAAGAAATTGATAAAGGCATGAAAGTGCCAGTAGTTATTACAGTTTATAACGATCGTAGTTTTACTTTTATCACTAAAACACCGCCAGCAGCATTGTTAATTTTAAAAGCAACAGGCATCAAAAAAGGTAGCGGCACTCCACATACAAATAAAGTTGGCAAGATTACGCGTATGCAGTTAGAAGAAATTGCAGCCATTAAAATGAAAGATTTGAATGCAAATAACATGGATGCAGCACTAAATATTATTGCTGGAACAGCTCGTTCAATGGGTGTTGAGGTGGAGGTTTAATTGTTATGGCTAAGTTGACAAAAAGACAAAAATACATTGCAACAAAAATTGATAGTAATAAGCGTTATGCAATAGTTGAGGCGTTGACACTACTAAAGGAGTGTTCAACAGCAAAATTTGATGAATCTATTGATATAAGTATCAACCTTGGCGTTGATGCAAATAAATCTGACCAAAATGTGCGTGGTGCAGTCGTATTGCCAAATGGTACAGGCAAAACAGTGCGTATTGCAGTGTTTACTCAAGGTGATAATGTGCAGAAAGCAGAAGCAGCAGGTGCTGATGTTGTGGGTATGGAAGATTTAATGAAAACCATGCAAGATGGTGATATCAACTATGATGTTGTGATCGCTTCTCCAGATGCAATGGGTGTTGTGGGTCGTTTGGGACAACTATTAGGTCCTCGTGGTTTGATGCCTAACCCTAAAGTTGGTACAGTAACGCTAGATGTGGCAACTGCAGTTAATAACGCAAAGGCAGGTCAAGTTCGTTACCGCACTGATAGAGCAGCTATTATTCATGCTAGCGTTGGCAAGGCATCATTTACTACAACAGCATTGTCTGAAAACATTGTTGTTTTAATGAAAGCACTAAAGAAAGCAAAACCAAGTTCGGCTAAAGGCGTGTATTTCAAAAAAGTGAGTGTTTCATCAACTATGGGTTTAGGTCTAAGCGTTGATTTATCCTCGCTAGACATTTAGGTTGAGGTAAAAAAGAATTCTTTTAGGTCCTAGAGTTACTCTATGACCTCAAAGACCATAGGTGCAAACAGGTTTTTGGCGTGTTTGTTTAAATGATTGGTAACGCAATCAGCCTATGTAGAGGGTATGAGAAGTTTAGACATTAAGTGTAATTCTAATTTCAGAGTTATGTTTAAGGTGTTTAGGGTTTTCGATTTACTCTAGGGCGAAAGTTGTAGCAATTATAACTTTCTTTTTAAAACTGTTTAGGAGGGGACAAAGTGGCTATAAACTTAGAAGCAAAAAAAGTTATTGTCGAACAAGTAAATACACTTGCACAAGATAGTATTTCTGTTGGCGTAGCCGAGTATCGCGGATTAACAGTTGAGCAAATGACTAATCTACGTACCAGTGCAATGGATGCAAATGTTTCTTTGCGTGTTGTTAAGAATACTTTGGCAAAAAGAGCGTTAGAAAATACGCAATGTGCATGTGTGGTATCGGTATTAAACGGACCAGTAGTGCTGGGTTTTTCACAAGAGGACCCAGGTGCAGTAGCACGCGTATTCAAGAATTTCATTAAAGAAAACGAAGGTTTAGTTGTTAAAGGTCTAGGCGTTTCAGGTAATTTTGTGGATAGCAATGAACTTAAGCGTATTGCGGACTTGCCAACCAAAGATCGGGCGATTAGCTTAGTTATGGCATTAATGTTAGCACCAGTTGAGAAATTGGCAAGAAGTCTAAACGATATTCCTGCTCAAGTGACTCGGGTGATTTCAGCGTTGGCACAACAAAAACAGTAATAAATACAAATCAAAAAAAGAAAAGGAGAGCAAATATCATGGCTAAATTAACCAATGAGGATATTCTAAATGCTATTGCTGATATGTCAGTAATGGATGTTGTTGAACTAGTTTCAGCAATGGAGGAAAAGTTTGGCGTTTCTGCGGCAGCGGCAGTGGCTGCGCCAGTGGCAACAGCTAGCGATGACAGTGGTGCAGTAGCAGAAGAAAAAGATGAGTTTGACGTTATGTTGAATAGTTTTGGTGATAAGAAAGTTGCTGTTATTAAAGCAGTGCGTAGCATTACTAGTCTTGGACTTAAAGAAGCAAAAGATATGGTTGAATCTGCACCTGTTGCAGTTAAAGAGGGCGCACCTAAGGCTGAAGCCGAAGATATCCAGAAGCAACTTGAAGAAGCTGGTGCCAGTGTAGAGCTTAAGTAATTAATTTTGTTAAAAACTAAGAATCCCCGCAAAAGGGGTTTTTGTGTTCTTTAATGAGTACATTTTTAGCCTATGAAGTTTTTCGTAGGCTGTCCCTGTTGTTGAGCGGTTTTTTGCAAAATAAAAACAAAATTGCTTAAAGACTCTTATGGATTAAATATGCGAGGTACTATGGCTTATTCATTTACTGAAAAAAAGCGAATTAGAAATAATTTCGGCTCAAGAGAATCAATTTTAACCGAACCAGATTTACTAGCTATTCAGATTGAATCGTTCAACGACTTCATTCAATCTGATAAACAAACAAAATCAGATACTGGTTTGCATGCTGTTTTTCAATCCATATTCCCAATAACGGCGAATAATGGCTATGCTGAAATTGAATATTTGGATTATGAACCACAAAAACCAAAATTCAATGTTGAAGAGTGTAAGTTACGCGGCACCACCTTCGCATCTATATTGCGTGTTAAATTAAATTTAGTTTTATTTGATAAAAATGGTTCAACCTTAAAAAAGAAACGCAAAGTTAAACAGGTTATTGAGCAAGATGTTTATTTAGGTCAATTACCTTTGATGACGGATACAGGAACTTTTGTTATCAATGGCGTCGAGCGTGTTGTGGTATCTCAATTGCATAGATCGCCAGGTGTTATTTTTGAACATGACAAGGGAAAAACACATTCTTCGGGCAAAATTCTTTTTTCTTCCCGCGTTATTCCTTATCGTGGTTCGTGGTTAGATTTTGAATTTGATCATCACGATCACCTATATGTGCGCATTGACCGTCGTCGTAAATTGCCATTAACAATTTTGTTGCGCGCTATGGGTTTTGATTCGAGCACAATTCTTGATATTTTCTTTGAAAAACTTAATGTCAAGCTTAAGGCAAAATCTTGTGATGTGGGTTTATCTGCTACTAAATTACATGGCACAATTGCTGAGTTTGACATTAAGTCAGGCAAGAAAGTTGTTGTCGAAAAAGGTCGTCGTATTACTGCTAGACACACAAACATCTTAAAAAAAGATGGTGTAAAGTCGATAAATACACCACTTGAATATTTGTTAAATAAAGTTGTCTCGCAAGATGTTATTGATAAAACAACTGGTGAAATTTTAGTTGCCTCTAATACTGTTATTAGCGAAGAGGTGTTGGAACTGATTACCTCTAATAAAGTTAAAAAACTTGAAATTCTTTATGTTAACGATTCGGAAACAGGCGCTTATATTTCCGACACCCTGCGCCTAGACGAAACACGTAGTGAAATTGAAGCGCGCATGTCTATTTATCACGTAATGCGTCCTGGTGAACCAGCAACAGAAGATGCAGTTAATCAATTATTTAATAATTTGTTTTTTAAGAATGAGCGCTACAATCTTTCTAAAGTAGGTCGTATGAAACTCAATCGCCGTTTGGGTATTGATTCTGAAACAGGCGAGCATGTATTAACAAATGATGACGTTTTAAACATTATCAAATTACTCATCGACATAAAAGATGGCAAAGATTCAGTTGATGATGTTGATACGCTTGCTAATAGACGTGTTAGGGCAATTGGTGAAATGATTGAAAACCAATTTAGAATTGGTTTGGTGCGTGTTGAAAAAGCTGTAAAAGAAAGCTTAAACTTGGCTGAAACTGACGAATTAACGCCACAAGATTTGATTAATTCCAATCCAGTATCCGCCGCGGTGAAAGAATTTTTTGGTTCGTCCCAGTTGTCGCAGTTTATGGATCAAGTCAACCCCTTATCAGGGGTTACGCATAAACGTCGCATTTCAGCTTTAGGGCCTGGTGGTTTAACGCGTGAGCGTGCTGG
This sequence comes from uncultured PS1 clade bacterium, assembly GCA_937950605.1. Taxonomy (GTDB): domain Bacteria; phylum Pseudomonadota; class Gammaproteobacteria; order PS1; family Pseudothioglobaceae; genus Thiodubiliella. Next base: position 5,745 of record CALFDA010000024.1, read on the forward strand.
TTTTGAGGTGCGCGATGTTCATCCATCGCATTATGGTCGTTTATGTCCAATTGAAACACCCGAAGGTCCAAATATTGGTTTGATTAATACTTTAGCCGTTCATGCTAGAACTAATAATTATGGTTTCTTAGAGACGCCTTATCAAATTGTTAAGAATGGCAGGGTAACCGATAAGGTTGTATATGTTTCTGCGATTGACGAAATTACACATACAATTGCACAAGCAAACGCTAGCGTTGATGTCAAAGGCAATTTAACAGATGATTTAATCTCTTGTCGTCATAAAAATGAATTTGTTTTAGTAAATTCCAAAGACGTAACTTTGATTGATATTGATTCTAAACAAATCTCATCAGTGGCGGCAGCATTGATTCCATTTTTAGAGCATGATGATGCGAACCGTGCGCTTATGGGCTCTAATATGCAACGTCAAGCAGTGCCAACGATTCGCGCCGAAAAGCCTCTAGTTGGCACAGGTATTGAGCGTGTTGTAGCAACAGATTCTCGTGTGTGCGTTACCGCTAAACATGGGGGTGTGGTTGAAGTGGTTGATGCTTCGCGTATCGTGATTCGCGTTGATTCTAAGCAAACAAAAGCAGATGAATTAGGTGTTGATATTTACAATCTTACCAAGTATGCGCGCTCTAATCAAAACACTTGCATTAATCAAAAGCCTTTGGTTAAAACTGGAGATAAAATCTCTGCTGGTGATGTGTTGGCTGATGGTCCTTCAACCGATTTGGGTGAACTAGCACTCGGTCAAAATATGAAGATTGCCTTTATGCCATGGAATGGCTATAACTTTGAAGACTCTATTTTGATTTCTGAACGTGTAATACATAAGGATCGCTATACCACCATTCACATTGAAGAGTTGACAGCCTATGCGCGTGATACCACTTTAGGTCCTGAAGAGATTACCGCTGATATTCCGAATGTTGGCGAATCTGCACTTTCTAAGCTTGATGAGGTTGGCGTGGTATACGTAGGTGCCCGTGTTAAAGGCGGTGATATTTTAGTGGGCAAGGTTACACCTAAGAGTGAAACTGTGCTTTCTCCAGAAGAAAAATTATTGCGTGCTATTTTTGGCGAAAAAGCCAACAATGTAAAAGATTCTTCGTTGCGTGTCGGCGCATTAAAGTCTGGTGTGGTAATTGATGTGCAGATATTTACGCGTGATAGTGTTGAAAAAGACACAAGAGCAAAAAGCATTGATGAGGACAGATTAGCGAAAATCAGAAAAGATATTGATGATGAGTTTGGCATTATTGATGGTGATATTTTCCGCCGTATTCGTCTGAGACTTTCGGGCAATGAGGTAACAAAGGGCGTTGCTAATATTAAGGCGGGTGAAAAATTAAGCACTAAAACAATGAACTCATTAAGCAATGATGAAGTTGCAAAACTAAAAGTCAAAGACGCTTCTGTCAATAAAGCTGTGCTAGCCTTGGTTAAGCAGGCTAAGGCGAAGAAAGACGAGTTTGATGCATTTTTTGAAAATGAACGCATTAAAATTAACGAAGATGCCGAATTACCACCAGGTGTGATGAAAATGGTTAAAGTTTATGTGGCAACACGTAAAACATTACAAGTTGGCGATAAAATGGCGGGTCGTCATGGCAATAAGGGCGTTATTTCACGTGTCTCTCCAGTAGAAGATATGCCTTATCTTGCAGATGGTTCTACAATTGATGTTGTGCTTAATCCACTTGGTGTGCCTTCGCGAATGAATGTTGGTCAAGTATTGGAAGTTCATTTGGGTTATGCTGCTAAAGGCTTAGGACACAAGATTGCTAAGATGCTTGATGAGAAACGCAGCGAAATGGTTAAAGATATCAGAATTTTCTTAAATAAAGTTTATAACTCTTATGGCAAGCAAGAAAATCTTGAATCTTTTAGTGATGAAGAGATTATCGAACTGGCCAATAACCTACGCGAAGGCGTGCCAATGGCAACGCCAGTATTTGATGGTATCAAGGAAGCGGATATTAAGTCATTGTTAAAGTTGGCCGACTTGCCAGAATCTGGTCAAGAGCAACTTTATGATGGTCGCACTGGCGAACCATTCGATCGTCTAGTGACAGTCGGTTATATGCATATGTTGAAACTTAATCATTTGGTTGATGACAAAATACATGCCCGCTCAACAGGTTCTTATTCACTAGTAACCCAGCAGCCACTAAGTGGTAAAGCGCAGTTTGGCGGTCAGCGATTTGGCGAGATGGAAGTATGGGCGCTAGAAGCTTATGGTGCAGCCCATACATTACGTGAAATGCTAACAGTCAAATCAGATGATGTTACAGGTCGCGCAAAGATGTATAAAAACATTGTTGATGGCGTGAATTTAACAGAATCCGTAATGCCAGAATCTTTTAATGTATTGGTTAAAGAGATTCGCTCGCTAGGTATCAATGTTGAGCTTGAGCAAAATTGATTAGGAGAATTTAATGAGAGATTTATTAACGATTTTAAAACAGCAAAGCAAAGATCAAGATTTTGATGCGATTAAAGTTGGGCTAGCTTCTCCTGAGAAGATTCGTTCGTGGTCGTATGGTGAGGTGAAAAAGCCTGAAACTATCAATTATCGTACTTTTAAACCTGAAAGAGAAGGTTTGTTTTGTGCCAAAGTTTTTGGTCCGATGAAAGATTTTGAGTGCTTGTGTGGCAAATATAAGCGTATGAAATTTCGTAATGTTGTGTGCGAAAAATGCGGGGTTGAAGTAACCCTATCAAAAGTGCGTCGCGAGCGTATGGGACATATCAATTTGGCAGCGCCTGTTGCCCATATTTGGTACTTAAAATCATTGCCATCACGTTTAGGTTTGTTAATGGATATGACTCTCAAAGATATTGAGCGTGTTTTATATTTTGAAGCATTTTTAGTTACAGACCCGGGTTCAACGCCCTTAGTACATAAACAGTTGCTAACCGAGGACATGTATTACGATGCACTTGATGAATATGGTGATGGTGAATTTGAGGCAAAAATGGGTGCGGAAGCCATTCAAGATGTGCTAAAAGAAATGCAACTCGAAAAAGAGGCGGCAAACCTTTATGAAGATAGTCTCAATACTAAAAGTCAAACCAAGCTCAAAAAATACAATAAACGTTTAAAACTTATTGACTCTCTGATTCAATCAGGCAATAAACCCGAATGGATGGTGCTTAATGTATTGCCAGTTTTGCCACCAGACTTGCGCCCATTAGTGCCGTTAGATGGCGGGCGTTTTGCTACTTCTGACCTGAATGATTTATATCGCCGTGTGATTAACCGTAATAATCGTTTGGCACGCTTGTTAGAATTAGATGCGCCTGAGATTATTGTGCGTAATGAAAAACGTATGTTGCAAGAAGCGGTTGATTCACTCATTGATAACGGTCGTCGTGGTCGTGCGGTGATGGGTAGTAATCGTCGCCCATTGAAATCCATTGCTGATATGATTAAAGGCAAACAGGGTCGTTTTCGTCAAAATCTATTAGGCAAGCGTGTCGATTATTCGGGTCGTTCGGTAATTGTTTGTGGTCCATATCTTAAACTACACCAGTGTGGATTGCCAAAGAAAATGGCATTAGAGTTATTTAAGCCATTTATATATAATCGCTTACAGTCGCAAAACTTAGCCCCAACCATTAAGGCAGCAAAAAAAATGGTGGAAGCAGAAATTCCAGAAGTTTGGGATATTTTAGAAAAAGTGGTTCACCAACATCCCGTTATGTTAAACCGTGCCCCAACTTTACACCGTTTAGGTATCCAAGCATTTGAGCCTTTATTAATTGAGGGTAAGGCGATTCAATTACATCCATTAGTTTGTGGCGCATTTAATGCGGACTTTGACGGCGACCAAATGGCGGTGCATGTGCCTTTGTCTGAGGAAGCACAGTTAGAAGCTAGGATATTAATGTTAGCCTCGAACAATGTCCTGCATCTTGCTAGTGGTGAACCGATTATTGTGCCTTCGCAAGATGTGATTTTGGGTTTGTATTACATGACGCGTGACAAGGTGAATCAAAAGGGTGAAGGCATGGTGTTTGCGAATGCTAACGAAGTTATGAGCGCCTATGAATCAGGTGTTGTTTCTTTGCATGCTAGAATCAAGTTGCGTATTCAAGATTATAAGAAAGTGAGTGGCAAATATCAACCAAGCACTAAACGCATTGTCGATACAACAGTTGGTCGTGGAATTTTTTCAACGATTTTGCCAGTTGGATTGTCTTTTGATTTGATTAATGAATCTATTAACAAAAAAGTAGTATCGAATTTGATTCATGTTTGTTATCAGACGCAAGAGTTAAAAGATACCGTTATTTTTGCCGATCAAATGATGTATATGGGCTTTCAATATTCGACCAAGTCAGGCATTTCATTTTGCTCAAATGATATGACTATCCCGAACAGTAAAGCGCATATGATTGATAAAGCGCAAGCACAGGTTAAAGAAGTTCAAAATCAATACGCGCAAGGCATTGTTACTGATGGCGAACGCTATAACAAAGTGATCGATATTTGGTCGCGTACTTCTGAAATGATTGCTAAAGCTATGATGGACGAAATTGGTTTTGATAATTTTAAAAATGCAGCTGGTGAAACCGAGAAATTGCCTTCTTTTAATTCGGTTTATATGATGGCAGATTCTGGTGCGCGTGGTTCTCCTGCACAAATGCGTCAATTAGCGGGTATGCGCGGACTTATGGCAAAACCAGATGGTTCAATTATTGAAACACCCATTACTTCAAACTTCCGCGAAGGTTTGAATAATATGCAATATTTTATTTCAACACATGGTGCGCGTAAAGGTTTAGCTGATACTGCTCTTAAGACAGCAAATTCAGGCTATTTAACACGCCGTTTAGTTGATGTTGCACAAGACTTGGTTGTCAATGAACAAGATTGTGGCACAGAAAATGGTTTAACCATGAAAGCCACCATTGAGGGTGGCAATATTGTGCAGACATTAGGCAATGCTGTTTTGGGTCGTGTGGTTGCTGAAGATATTATGATGATAGATTCGGACAAAGTGTTAATACCTAAAGGACATTTGGTAACACTAGAAGATGTAGATAAGATTAACGAGATGGGCGCAGAGTCCATTAAGGTGCGTTCTGTAATTACTTGTGAAGCGCGTTATGGTGTTTGCTCTTCTTGTTATGGTAATGATATGGCACGTGGACATAAGATTAGTGTCGGGGAAGCTGTCGGCGTGATTGCAGCACAATCGATTGGCGAACCAGGTACGCAATTGACAATGCGCACTTTCCATATTGGTGGCGCAGCATCTGCCTCAACAGCAGTTAGTAGCATTAATGTCGACAATGATGGTATTGCACATTTTGAAAATCTAAAGTCAATTACTAATGTAAGTGGTGATTTAGTGGTTATTTCGCGTTCTACCGAAGTTACAATTCGTAATGTTAGAGGACAAGAAGTTGAGCGTTATAAGATTCCTTATGGCGCAGTTGCCCATGTTAAAGATGGTGGTAAGGTTAAAGCAAAAGACAAAATTGCAGACTGGGATCCGCATACTCACCCAATTATTTCCGAGCAAGCGGGCCAGGTTATTTTTGTTGATTTTGTTGAAGGTGTAACGGTTAATAAAAATACTGATCCATTAACAGGACTTAATTTCTTCGAGATGATTGATGAAAGCGAAAGGTCTGTAGCAGCAAAGGGCTTAAAGCCGATGATTAAGGTTGTTGAAGAAAAAGATGCTGAAGTTGTCTTATCAACGCACTATTTGCCATCAGGAGTTAAAATCAATTTAGAAGACAATCAAATTATTGCCATGGGTGAAATCTTAGCCAAAATCCCTAAAGACCAATCTAAGACTAGTGATATTACTGGTGGATTGCCACGAGTTGCAGACTTATTTGAAGCACGTAAGGCAAAAGATCACTCAATTCTTGCAGAGGCAAGTGGTGTTGTGAGTTTTGGCAACCCAACTAAGTCTAAAGAGCGTTTAATTATCACCTCAGAAGAAGGCGAAGCCACTGAAATGATGATTCACAAATGGCGTCAGATTAATGTTTTTGATGGTGAAACTATTGAAAGAGGTGATATTATCTCCGATGGAGCATCAAATCCACACGATATTCTGCGTCTGTTAGGCGTGGAAGCATTGGCTGCTTATGTGGTTAAAGAAGTGCAAAACGTTTATCGTATACAGGGTGTTAATATTTCTGATAAACATATTGAAGTTATTGTAAAACAGATGTTGCGTAAAGTAGAAGTGCTTAATGCAGGCGATTCTAAGTTTGTTAATGGCGAAACTGCAGAATATGCAGGCGTTGTTGATGTCAATAAACAATTAGCAGCGCAAGGTAAAAATCTAGTGGTTTATCAAAGATTGCTTATGGGCATTACCAAGGCATCATTAGCAACCGAGTCATTTATTTCTGCGGCATCTTTCCAAGAAACAACACGTGTATTAACCGAAGCTTCGACAACTGGTCGTGTTGATAACTTACAAGGGCTTAAGGAAAATGTGATTGTTGGTCGTTTAATTCCAGCGGGTACAGGTTTTGTGCACCATCGAGAGCGTCGTGAGCGTCGCATAGAAAATGTCATGCAAACAGTAGAAGCAGAAGCAGTATTATCAGCCGAATTAAGTGAAGTTAACGCGAAAACTGAACTACCCGTTGAAGAATAGCGATTATTGTTGTGAGATACTTTGTGGATAATATGAAAAAAAACTCTCTAGCAGAACTTAAACGCACTAGTTGTTTTTTGTCTATTTAGCTTTAAAACAAAAATCCATGTTGATGTAATTTAGCATAGTTTCTTTGATATAAAATGCACTCATGAATAAAATAAGTTTTGGAAAATATGTGGCTGATGGATACAATCATATCCCCGTTTACAAAGCTGTTTCAATCGATACTCATGAAAATACAGCACTGGATTTGTATTTAAAACTTGCCAACAATCTTTATTCTTATCTTCTTGAATCAGCCGAGGGTGGAACTAGATGGGGACGTTATTCTATTATTGGTTTGCATGCGCAAACTGTTATTAAAGTTTTTGATTATAAAATATCTGTAGAACATCAAGGCAAGTGCATTGAGTTAAATACAGATACAAATCCACTAGCATGGATTGAGCATTATTTAGCGCAATACAAAGTGCCAATAATTGATGATTTGCCAGATTTTAATGGTGGTTTAGTTGGTTATTTTGGCTATGAAATTATTCGTTATATCGAACCTAGATTATCACAGATTAATAAAAAAGATGAATTAGGTGTGCCTGATATTCTACTCATGGTTTCGAATGATTTAGTGGTGTTTGATAATGTTTCAAACAAGGTATTTATCATCACCCATATTAATCCAAAAACACAAAGTTATGAAGACGCACAAATGCGCTTAGATGAAATTTCTAATAAAATTCAAACCCCATATAAACCTCAAGCCTATCAATCAGATAATTTAACAGAGCAGGATTTTGTCTCAAGTTTCGGTGAAGATAATTACAAAGCTGCAGTTGAAAAAATTCAAAAATATATCAAAGCGGGCGATGTTATGCAGGTAGTGCCGTCTCAACGTTTGAGTGCTAAATTTAATGCGCCGCCTGTTGAGTTATATCGTCAATTGCGTGTTTTAAATCCTTCTCCTTATATGTATTATCTTGATTTGGGTGAAAGTGTAATTGTTGGTTCTTCGCCCGAGATTTTAACTCGTGTTGATAAAAATAGACGTGCAACTGTGCGTCCTATTGCGGGTACACGCTCTCGTGTCCCGAATGGGGAGCAAGATTTATCTTTGGAAAAAGATTTGTTAGGAGACGAAAAAGAAATTGCCGAGCATTTAATGTTAATTGATCTTGGTCGTAATGATTTGGGTCGCATCGCTAAAACAGGCAGTGTCAATTTAACCGATAAAATGTTAATTGAGCACTATTCGCATGTTATGCATATTGTCTCGAATATTGAGTGTGATTTACAAGACAATATGAGTGCTATTGATGTTTTAAAAGCAACTTTTCCAGCAGGCACATTAAGTGGCGCGCCTAAGGTGCGTGCGATGGAAATTATCAACGAAGTTGAACCGCTTAAACGTAATATTTATTCGGGTGCTATTGGCTATCTATCTTGGCATGACTGCATGGACATGGCAATTGCTATCCGCACCGCAGTTATTAAGGATAATATTTTGTATGTTCAAGTTGGAGCGGGTGTTGTGTATGATTCGCTACCACAATCCGAATGGGACGAAACATTACACAAGGCGCGTGCACTTATCCAAGCAGCACAACGGGTTTAGTATATTCTAATATTACACTTTAATGATAGTTTTGCATTGCTTTTTTGATGTGGGTATCATCAATCCTCAGTCGGTTTTTGTAAGACTACATCGAGAGTTTTGTTTTTTCAAACAAAGAGGAGAAAATATGAAGATAATCGTTTCTTATGTCTTAGCAGTTGTAACGTTAACGACATTATTTGTTTTGCCGACAGGTGTTGCTGCTAAAGAGATGTCGGGCAAACAAATTGCTTTTAATCGTGTTATGGGTAATTGCTTGGCTTGCCATGTGATTGCGGATGGAAAACTACCAGGTAATATTGGTCCGCCTTTGTTGAAAATGCGACAACGTTTTCCAAACAAGGCAGATTTAAGGTCGCAAATTTGGGATTCAACTGCCAAAAATCCAAATTCCACAATGCCGCCATTTGGTCGACACAATATATTGTCTCCAAGCGAGATAAATAAAGTTACAGATTTCATTTATTCACTATAAATAAAGGAGAGCAAAAAAAATGGAAAGAAGATTATTTTTAAAAAGCGCGATGGTAGCATCTAGTGTTGCCACAGCTATAGGCGCAGGTTTATTAACTCCATCGGCTGTTTTTGCCCAAAAAGCGAAATTTAAAACACTATCAGACACAACAAAATCAAATGCAGCTAGTGCAAGCACAGGCTCGTTTAAATTTAAAGCACCACAGATTGCTGAAAATGGTGCAGTAGTGCCAATGGAGGTAGATGCCTCTAAAATAGACAATGTTAGCAATATTTCGCTTTTAGTGCACAACAACCAAACGCCACTAGCAGCTTCATTCAATTTGTCTGGTGCAATTGGTTTTGTTTCTGTTCGTGTTAAGATGGCTCAAACTTCCAAGATAGACGCATTGGTTAGTGCTAATGGTTCAATCACTAAAGTAAGCAAAGAAGTCAAAGTAACAATTGGTGGTTGTGGCGGTTAGTTTAAAACATATTTTAGGAGAATATATTATGGCAAAGATTAAATTAAGACCAAAGGCTAGAAAAGGCATTATCAGTGTTAAGGCGTTGATTAAGCATCCAATGGAAACAGGTCTGCGTAAAGTTAGAGGAAAATTAGTCCCTGCACACCATATCCAACATATGGTTGTATCGCATAATAACAATGTAGTAATTGATGCTGATATTGGTAGCGCAGTATCTCGGGATCCGTATTTTAAGTTTAAAGTGCCAGGTAAGAAAGGCGATATGATTGAACTTAAATATAAGGATAATCTAGGAAAAACAGGTTCTAAGACTGCAAAGTCTAAATAATCGGCTTTATTTTGAAGAGGGAATGATGAAAAAAATTATAACAACAATAATGCTGAGTGTTTTATTGGGTTCAACCACTGTGCTTGCAGCGCAACAATCATCGGTTGTGCAGGCTGATATTGATGATTTTCAAGGTTATTACAAGCAAAAATTTCCAAAATTAGAGTTAGATGATTTTTCTAAAGGATCTTATGCGATAGACAATGACAATATGTTGCAGTTTAAAGCAATCATGGAAATGCCACCGTTTGAGGATTATTTGGATAAAGGCGAGGCGTTATGGAACACACCATTTAAAAATGGTAAGACTTACTCTAGTTGTTTTTCTGGTGCTGATGAAACGATTCGCACGCAATTTCCAAGATGGAATGCCACTAAAGGCAAAGTTGATACTTTAGAGCAAGCCATTATCGAGTGTCGTATCCAAAACAAAGAGAGAAAAATTAAGACTGGCAAAGCTGAATTAGCTTGGATATCGGCTTATCTAACTAAGATCGCCGAAGGTCAAACTATTAATGTTATTGTTCCAGAGGGTGATGCTAAAGCATTGGCAGCTTATGAAGATGGAAAGAAATTTTTCTATGCTAAGCGCGGACAGCTAAATCTATCTTGTGCGGATTGTCATGTCGATAATGCAGGCAAGCGTATCCGTGGAAATAGGCTTTCACCAGCATTAGGTCATATTACACATTTTCCAGTATGGCGTGGGTCATGGGCTAAAAAAAATAGAGGCGATGGCTTTGGCACGATTCAACTTCGTTATGGAGGTTGCAATAAACAGGTTCGTGCTAAACCATTTAAGCGACACAAGAGCGAGTATAACAACCTAGAATTTTTCCATACCATAATGAGTAATGGCATGAAGATTTCTGGAATTGAATATCGACGCTAAGTATCGATAATGAAGGGGAACAATATGAAAAAAATATTATTAACACTTGGTGTTTTTGTTTTATCTACTCAGACTAATTTGTTTGCAATGCAGTACCATACCAACACACACAATTGGAATAATAATTGTGAAAGTGCAATTTCTGCGGCTAATTTCGAAAATGAGAAGGCTAAAAAAGTTAGTTTCGAGTGGCGAGATACGCGCAAACTCATTAAAGAAGCCAAGAAGGCTGGTGGCGATAAATGCGTAGAGTTAGCTAACAAGGCTAAAAATCAAGCAATTCTCGCGCAACAGCAAGCTAGGGATCAAGCTAATGCAGGTCCACGTTTTTAGTTAAGTCTAAGTGATGCAAAAAACCCCTTAATAAAGGGGTTTTTTGTTCGAAAATAATTTATTTGTTTTCAAAAAATCTTTTGTTATATTTTCCAAGTTGCACTAAACTAGGAGAAATGATTTTCACCAGCGACATTGATTCGTTGTGGTGTTGTGCACAGACAACACTGGTAAAATCCGAAAAGCCAAAATAGAGATATGTTTAATTTACATTATCAAAAGGTGTGAATTTAGTTTTCACAATCAAGCAAAATTTGACCAGATTTTGCAAGTAAAAATCTCTAAATTTGTGAATTTTTATAAAGATTTCGAAATGAAAATATGATTTAGACTTGATAAATTCGGTTATGCATAATAAAACACACACAAGTTAGCGAAAAATTCGGTTAATTATAAACATGCCCACAGAGTTTGTTCATCTTCAATGTCGTAGCGAATATTCTATTGATAATAGCTTAATTCGCATACCAAATCTGATAAGTCAAGTCAAAAAATTAGGTATGAGTGCTATTTCATTGACAGATAGTGCTAATTTATTTGCTGCAGTTAAACTTTATAAAAGTGCAATAAACTCTGGTATCAAGCCTATTTTTGGCACTGAGATTGTATTAAAAAATCAAGGACATAAATCAACTTTGCTGGTTTTGTGTCAGAATCAACAGGGATATTTGAATTTATCCGAATTGATTTCCTTATCCTATTTAAAAGGTAGGGGTGCAGAAGATGCAAATATTAGTGTAGAAGAATTAACTCAGCATAATCAAGGTTTAATATTAATTGCACCTCCGCTTATTAGTGATGTGGCGCAATTACTGATTGAAAACCAAATACCGCAAGCCAAACAGCAGGCGAATATGTGGCAGGCGATATTTGAAGAACGTTTTTATTTAGGGGTGCAACGCACAAACCGCAACCAAGATGAGCAGCATCTGCGCTTATGCGTTAGATTGGGCTTAGAACTTAACATACCCTTAGTGGCACTAAATGATGTAGTATTCTTAGAAAAAGATGAGTTTGAAGCACACGAGGCACGTATTTGTATTTCTCAAGGCGGTTTATTAGATGATGATAGGCGTGAACAACGTTATTCACAAGATCAATATCTAAAATCAGCCGAAGAAATGTGCAAGATGTTTTCTGATTTGCCCGAGGTGATTGATAATACAGTTGAAATTGCCAAGCGTTGTAATGTCCATTTTGAACTTTATAAAAAAAACTACCTGCCAGATTTTCCTGTGCCAAAAGGCTTGTCTATGGCAGAGTTTTTTTCTCAAGAGTCAAAATTAGGGCTGGAAAAACGCCTATCGGGGTTAAAAGTTGAGCGTCAAATTTATGATAAACGTTTAGCTTTTGAGCTTTCGGTAATTGTGCAAATGGGTTTTTCGGGCTATTTCTTAATCGTTGCGGATTTTATTCGCTGGTCTAAAGAAAATGCTATTCCTGTAGGACCTGGTCGTGGTTCTGGTGCAGGTTCGTTAGTTGCATATGCACTCGGCATTACCAATGTTGACCCAATCAAACATGAATTGCTGTTTGAGCGTTTTTTAAATCCTGAGCGTGTTTCCATGCCAGACTTTGACATTGATTTTTGCACTGAGCGTCGCGATGAGGTTATTAAATATGTGTCACAGAAATATGGTAGAGAAAAAGTATCGCAAATTATTACTTATGGCACGATGGCAGCTAAAGGCGTTGTGCGTGATGTGGGGCGTGTTTTAGGACATCCTTATGGTTTTAGTGACCGCATTGCTAAGTCTATTCCAAATGATTTAAAAATCAACTTGTCGCGCGCACTTGGTCGTTTTTCCACAGATGATTCTCAAACAAATAAAGACAAATGGTTTTCTGAAGAATTGGTTAATCGATACAATTCTGAAGAAAGCGTAACGACACTCATTGACTTATCTTTACAGTTAGAAGGTTTAGTGCGTAATGTGGGCACACATGCGGGTGGCGTGTTGATTGCACCAAGCAAAATTAGTAATTTTTGCCCTATCTATAAAGCCAGTGCGGAAGATGGTGTGGTTTCACAATTTGATATGAAAGACATCGAAGCACTTGGACTAGTTAAATTTGACTTTTTGGGTTTGTCAAACCTAACTGTTATTGATAAAACCGTTAAATTAATTCACGCTAAAGGTTTAAGTGAAGAATTGATTGATATTGATGCACTACCATTGAATGACAAAGGCGTTTATGATTTATTGCAACATTGCGACACCGTAGGTATTTTTCAATTAGAGTCTAGTGGCATGCGTGGATATTTAAAAAAATTACAAGCTGATTCGTTTGAAGATATTGTGGCAATGTTGGCTTTGTATCGTCCTGGTCCATTAGATGCTGGCATGGTAGATGATTATATTAACGTTAAACATGGCAAGCAAAAAATAAAATATCCACATCCAATGTTAAAAGATATTTTAAAGCCAACCAATGGCATATTTTTATACCAAGAACAGGTGATGAAGTCTGCTCAGGTTATGGCAGGCTATTCGCTTGGTGGCGCAGACTTATTGCGAAGAGCAATGGGTAAAAAGATTGCTAAAGAAATGGATGCACAGCGTGATGTGTTTATTAAAGGTGCTACTAAACATAATATTGACGAGAATAAAGCTAATGAAATTTTTGACTTGATTGATAAGTTTTCGGGTTATGGTTTCAATAAATCACATTCAGTGGCTTATGCCTATGTGTCATATCAAACAGCTTGGCTTAAGTCGCATTATCCTGCTGCTTTTATGGCGTGTGTGCTTTCAAGTATGATGACTGATACTGATAGAATTGGTTGGGTAGTTGGTGAAACACAGACAATGGGATTAAATGTTAAGCCTCCAAACATCAATGAATCTACTTATGAGTTTAGCATTCAAGATGATAAAACACTAACTTATGGGCTAGGTGCTATTAAAGGGGTTGGTGAATCTTTGGTTGAAGCATTAGTTGCTGAGCGTAACAAGGGCGGAGTGTATCGAGATTTGTTTGATTTTTGCATGCGTATAGAAAAAAAAATACTCAACAAACGTGCTTTAGAGGCTTTAATTTATAGTGGTAGCTTAGATAGTTTTAAAGTTGAGCGAGCAATTTTAATCAACACTTACCCAAGCGCAATGCGTCAAGCAGAACAACAACAAAATGATCGCTTAAGTGGACAAAGCAGTTTGTTTGATGCCACACCAGAGCATAGTGAGTATGAATCAAATTATTTGTCAGTGCCACATTTCTCATTTAGCCAAACCTTGCAATTTGAAAAACAAGTAATGGGATATTATTTTTACAATCATCCAACTGATGAATACCAGCGTGATTTGAGCTATATTTGTGCTACTTTGCCTAGTAAATTGGTGTATAGAAATAACAAGGAAGTGCGGATATTGGGGTTGTTGTCTAATGTGTATTATAGAAACACTAAAAATGGCAATACCATGGTCTCGATTACACTTGAAGACAGCAAAGCGACATTAAGTGGCGTTATTTTTGCTAAAGTGTTAAGCGCACAGTTGGATGCACAACACTCTATTCGTGATGTTTTGAAGGTTGGTTGTGTGGTTGTGGCTTCTGGCAAGGTAGAAAAAGACGGCTATCGTGATAGCTGGAAGTTAGTGATTGATAAAATTGAAAATGTTGTTTTGGTAAAAGAAAAATATGCAAAAAGTTTTGAAATATTGCTAAATAAAAAACACCTCTCATCGTTTAAAAAACTTTCAAGTATACTCAAGAAAAATCACGGACATTGTCCAGTAGTACTACATTATCAAGTTAAACAATATCAGGGTTTTACACGATTAGATGAGGCTTATCATGTTAAACCAAACCAGCAATTAATTGATGAAGTTAATGCCTTGCTAGGTTTTCAATCTAGTTATATTGGTTATTAAAATCTGTGTTGCATTGGCGCAAGTAATAGCGTGCAAACGTTTTTCTATATTCTTTGATATTTATTGTGTTGCCGAAAAAAAATTCAATCTCACCAGAGCAAGATGTTTGCATGAGTTTAATACGATTGGATTGATAGCGTTTAATAACAACATTTGCAGGATGTTGAAAGTAATTTTTAAAACCGCTTGAGGCAACAACTATTGATGGCGATACTGCATTTAAAAATGCCTGTGTTGATGAGGTTTTGCTGCCATGGTGTGGGGCGAGCATAACCGTGCTGCTAAGCTTTTTTTGATAATTTTCAACTAGATGATGTTCAGCCTTTTTCTCAATATCGCCTGTTAGTAATATGCTGTATTTGTCATTTGATATTTTGAGTACACAAGAAGCATTATTATTGTGCAAATTAATATTCCTATCAGGATTAAATATCTCAAATCTCACGCCGTCCCATTGCCAATGTTGCCCTGATTGACAACCTGATGCCTTAGTTTTAAGTTTTTCGGGTGTTGAGGTAAGTATTTCACCAACTGCAAAGTTTTCTAAAATATTGCTGAGTCCACCGCTGTGGTCATTGCTATTATGTGAGATAATAATTTTATCTAAATGTTGGATTCTTTTTGCGCGCAGATAAGGCGTAATAACGCTTTGTCCGAGATTAAAACCAGACGGATATTTTGCACCAGTATCAAATAGCAATGTGTGGTTTCTAGTTTGCACCACCACTGCTAAGCCGTGTCCAACATCAAGCACGCTTACAAGCATTGAATTTTTATCAATTTGTGCTTCGGGTGCAAACAACATCAAGATTATAGCAAAGATGGCTATTTGGCGAAATTTTAACGCTTTAGGTGCAATTACAAGCAATGCAAGCACAACAAAGATTAGCATATCTATTCGTGAGGTCTGTGTGTAATGCCATTGATTAAAGTCAAATTGTTGTAGTTGTTCCAACACCATTGATAGATAAACCAGCGACTCATTAGCAATAGAAAAACTAAGTTGTGATAAATAACCAAAATCCATAAAAAACAACAAGGCACCGACAAGTGATAGGGGTGTGGTGATAAAACTAAAGACAGGAATAGCAATTGAATTTGCAATTGATGATAAAACTGTGGCATAAGAAAAAAACCAAATAGTGAGTGGTAAGGAAGCAAAACTCACCAATATTTGTAGGTAAATTAAACGATATAGCCAAGATTTTTCTTGATGTTGTTTAACCCCATAAATAATAACTGCCACCATATAAAATGACAACCAAAAACCCACGCTAAAAACACTTAATGGATCATAAATAAGTACTAACAGCAATGCACTGCCGTACAGTTGCCAAATATCATGATGGCGTCTAAGAATGATTGCAACAAATACCACACTTGCCATAATAAAAGCACGTATTGTAGGCACAGAGAAACCAGCAACTAAGGCATATAAAAAAGCAACAACAATTCCAGAATAAGCACCAACAATTTGTGCGGGAATTATTAGCATTAAACGCGAACAACAACGCCAAAAAAATTGCGTCAACAAAAAGATAAAACCAGAAATAAGACCAATGTGCAAGCCAGAAATCACACTAAGGTGTGTGGTGTTAGTGGATTTAAACAAAGACCATTGAGAATCGGTAATCAAAGAGCGGTCACCGATAATCAATGCATTGATAACGCCACCAAATTCTTTGGTTTTTAGAATTGGTAATAATGCATAACGAATATTTTGCCTGAGTTTATCAATTGAAAAATTTTGGGTATTAATACGTTGATTATCATTAGAATGGCGCACATATCCCGTGGCATTGATGCGTTTATAAAATAGCCAACGCTCATAGTCAAAACCGCCCAAATTTTGATAGCCATTGTTAGGTTTGAGTTTTAGTTTTAATTGCCAGATATCCCCCACATGCAAATCAGGGGATTTGGTGAGAGTATCTTTATAGCGGTTGCTATACCAAGCTAGTTTTAATCGCCCTTTAAAAGGGTGGTGTGCTTGAAAAATAAATTTTGTACTATGCGCAGTTGTTTCTGGCAATTCAACAATCTCACCCTTAACAAGAATAGGTTTATAGAGATAATCATTTGCAACTTTGGAGTTTATAACTTGCGTTGAAACAAACCCCATCCAAGCAAAACCAAGGACTACAAGCATCAAATTTAAACTAAATGATTTATAGCGTTTAAATGTTGTGAAAATTGCCAAAAATACAGCAAAAATCAACCCCCATTCTACAACACTTATTTGCAGTGTATTTTTAAGCGCAAACCAGCAGACACCAAAGAGAAAATTAATGGCGTAAATCAACATAAATTTTGGGGCAAAAACAGCATAATAACTGCCTAGCAATTTGAGTTCACTTAGTCTTGCCTATATTGGCGTAAAACACTTGATTTAACGCATAAAACCGCAAAATTTTTCCTCATAATAAAAAAAGCCAAAGAAAAAATACACAAAGCAATTCGAACGCATCTTTTTTATTTTTATAAGTTATTGATTTTTAAGTGAAAAAATATTTGATTATTTTTTATTCAAAACTATAAAAAAGTGCAATATATCAGCGTTTTTTTTATTTTTCAAGCAGATATCAACATAGTTATCCACAGTTTTGTGGGTAACTCTATTATGTGCTAATTTAACAAGGTTTTTTATATATGTTATAAAAATTTTTACTTAATATTTCAACGATTTTTCTGCCTAGTTTTTGCTTGCTATTTTTTGCGATTTTTATATGGTTTGTTGGGGTTAAAAAAATCAATGTATTTTCATCACTTTTGAACCCTGAATTAGGTTTAGAAATATCATTTAAAATAATGGCATCACAAGATTTGTTTTTGAGTTTATTTCTAGCGTTTTCAAGCAAATTTTGTGTCTCTGCGGCAAAACCAATACACAAAGGTTTTTGCGGTAACTGACACACTGCCTGCAAAATATCTTTAGTAGGTGTTAATTCCAAAGTTAGCGGTTTTGCAGATTTTTTAATTTTGTTCTTTGCAATGTTTTTAATATAATAGTCGCTAACTGCAGCACAAGCAATAAATATATCTTGCTGAGTAATATTATCCATAACCGCCGTATACATTTTTTCGGCACTTATTGCTGATATTGCAACCGCCTTTTGATTAAGTTCAACCGTGATATTGCTATGGACTAAGGTTACTTGTGCGCCTGCCTCAATACAAGCATCTGCAATTGCTGAACCCATCTTGCCACTCGAATGATTCGATAAATATCTCACGGGGTCAATCGCTTCAATAGTTGCGCCTAAGGTAATTAGCACCTTTTTTCCGCCGAGATTAGTGTTTTGAAAAATATCACCAACTTTTTGAGCGATACTAACTGGTTCAGCTAGTCGACCTTTGCCAACGTCACCACAAGCCTGCTTGCCATGTTTAGGTGCAATGATGATAATTTGGCGCCTACTTAATGTTTGTAGATTGGTTTGCACACTATCAGAGGCATACATTAGTTGATTCATAGCAGGCGCAATAAGTATAGGGCAATCGCTTGCTAAAATCACGCTGTTGAGTAAATCATGCGCTTTGCCTAAAGCAATATCAGCAATTGTATTGGCACTTGCGGGCGCAATCAGTATTGCATCTGCCCATTTAGCAAGCTCAATATGTCCCATACAAAGTTCAGCTTCTTTATCCCATAAATTGTGCCATACCTTATTTTTTGAGGCAACCTGTAGGGATAATTCGGTGATAAATTTAGCCCCGCTTTGGGTTAAGATAACACGCACTTTAGCGCCTAAGTCTTGCAGGCGATGCACTATATCGGGTGCTTTATAAGCGGCAATCGAACCGCTGACACCCAAGATGATGTTTTTATTATTTAACTTCATGTTGTTTCAAGGTTACGGTGATTTTAATATCTTCGCCTACCATTCTCATATCTTTAATGGCTAGCGCCAAACATTCGTTTATATTTTGAATAGCAATATTTATCATTGAAATTGCATCACTACCCATTAATATAGGTGCAATGTAGATGATAAATTCGTCCACCAAACCCGCCTTAGTCATAGCTCCGATTAATTTAGGACCAGCCTCAAGCAATACGTTATTAATGTCTTGTTTACCAAGTTGTAACAATACATCTTGCAAGTCCAGTTTTCCAGAATTCGTGGTTTTTGTGTTCGATGGATTAAAAATCTGTGTTGGTGCATCGTTCGAAAAAATATTAAGTTTGGGGTCATGTATTTGATTTTTGCTATCAATAACAGCGCGAAGTGGCGTATTCGAAATATTATCAAGGCGTAGCGTCATAAACGGATTGTCTGATAATACTGTGCCAGAACCTGTAAGTATTGCTTGGTTTTTAGCGCGTAATTTTTGCACATCAATTCTAGCTGGTATAGCAGTAATCCATTTACTTTGTCCAGATGCCATAGAAGTTTTTCCATCGATACTCATGGCAATTTTGCAAGTTACAAAAGGCAAACCTGTTTGCATGCGCTTGATAAAACCACGGTTTAATTCTTTGGATTCTCCTTCAAGTAGACCTATTTCAACGCTGATATTGGCATTTTCTAACATTGCTACCCCCTTGCCACTTACCAAAGGGTTAGGGTCAAGTGTCGCAATCACTACTCTTTTTATCCCCGCATCAATAATTGCTTGAGTACAAGGCGGTGTTTTGCCTTGGTGTACACAGGGTTCTAGGTTAGCATACAGTGTTGCACCTTGTGCTTGATGATTGATTTGCGCGAGCGCATTAATCTCTGCATGTGGCGCGCCAAAGTTTTGATGATAGCCTTGAGCAAGTATTTTGCCATCTTTTGTAATAACACAACCCACCATTGGATTAGATTTCACACCATAGCGACCTTGGCGCGCCAGTTTGAGTGCTAGCGACATAAAACGCGTGTCATTTTTTGAAAAATTCATATTTATAAATCAGATATAATGAAGGGTTATTTTACCCTCACGGAGCATCATAGATGAATGAACAAAAACAACAGGCGTTAAAAGCTGCCTTAGCACAGATTGATAAACAATTTGGCAAAGGTTCGGTGATGTTTCTAGGCGATGAGAAAGCTAATACTGACATTGAAGCCGTTTCAACGGGTAGTTTGAGTTTGGATATTGCCTTGGGTATTGGGGGTCTGCCAAGAGGGCGTATTGTTGAAATCTATGGTCCTGAATCCTCTGGAAAAACAACGCTTACATTACATGCTATTGCTGAGACACAAAAACTCGGTGGTGCTGCTGCTTTTATTGATGCAGAACATGCGCTAGATTCACAATATGCTAAAAAGTTAGGCATTAATACCGATGAATTATTAATTTCCCAGCCTGATACTGGCGAACAAGCGTTAGAAATTGCTGATATGTTAGTGCGTTCGGGGGGCGTTGATATTGTAGTGATAGACTCTGTGGCTGCACTCACGCCAAAATCCGAAATTGAAGGAGAAATGGGTGCATCGCATTTGGGCTTGCAAGCGCGTTTGATGTCTCAGGCGTTAAGAAAACTAACCGCAAATATCAAAAAAACCAATACTATGGTGGTTTTTATCAACCAATTACGCATGAAAATTGGTGTGATGTTTGGCAATCCAGAAACTACTACAGGGGGCAATGCACTAAAGTTTTATGCCTCGGTGCGTTTGGATATTCGTCGTACGGGCGCAATCAAAAAAGGTGATGAAATATTAGGCAACGAGACGCGTGTTAAGGTGTTAAAAAACAAAATAGCACCGCCCTTTAAGCAAGCGGAGTTTCAGATACTTTATAATCAAGGCATCTCGCGCGAAAGTGAGATTATCGACTTGGGTGTAAAACATGGTTTTGTCGAAAAGGCTGGCGCATGGTATAGCGTGGGCGGTAAAAGGATAGCACAAGGTAAAGATAATGCACGTGATTACTTAAAAGAGCATGCACAAATGAGTGCAGACTTGGAAGAAAAAATTAAACAAAAGGCACTTGCTCCAGAATACAACTCTAACAATGGTGCCAGATAAGCGCGCTTATGATAGTGCGTTAAAGATGCTCGCCCGACGCGAGTGTTCTTATTTAGAGCTTTACAAAAAACTCTCGAATATTTACCCAAAAGAGGAAGTAGAGCAAGCGTTAGAGACTCTCAGAAAACAAAATTATCAATCTGATGAGCGCTTTGCTAATGAACTCATTCGGACGCGATTTAACCAAGGCAAAGGATCAATTAAAATCGCTATGGATCTTAAGCAACAAGGCATTGAGAATTTTGATTTATCTGAGTATGATTTTTTTGCCTTAGCCAAGCAAGTGCGAATCGCTAAATATGGTGAGGCAATACCTAGCAATTATAAAGAAAAATACAAACAACAACGTTTTTTGCAATCTCGAGGGTTTGGATTCGACGAAATAAATAAAGCAATGCATGATTGATATTGTTACTTTCTTTAAAACAAAAACCAAATTTAGCGGCAAAGCAAATCAAAACAAGGAATTATCGTTTTAATAATCGGAATACCTTAAACAATTAGCAAAAATCTCTGATGTTTAAAAAAATCGTTGAGGATTTAATTCATTTACGGTGATGTTTTTTACGTAAAAAATTTTTGATAATGTAAAAATCTACATCTTTATTAATCGTGATATTAGGGACTAGTTAGAAAAATCCCATTTGGGTCAAAAACCTTTTTAAGTTTTTGCTCGATTTCGGTGCGCAATCTTGTAGTGTTGCTTGATTTTTTGGGCGGTGATAATTCACCAACATAGGCGCGTGGCATTACTTTAAAACTAATTTTTGTTAACATCGCCAAATATCCTTTTGAGCCAACCAACAGACGCGCAATATCATAGCCTGCAACATTTTTCATAACTTGTCCACCAAAATTTAACAACTCCCCCGTACCATCAATAATCTGAATGCCTAAAACGCTATCTGCGATATCTTGTCCGCCTCTTGCATACATTGCGCCAATACTTGTATTGTCGTTATCAGTATAAAAAGGCAAGGACTGATTGTTGTTCTTAAGTTGGTTTTTGATTTCTGCAATTGTTGTGCCCGCTTTGACAGTCATTACCAACTCTTGTGCATAATATTCAACAATTCCAGAATAATTCAATAATTGAGTGTTGATATACAAACTGCTTGAGGTTGCAACTAAGTTTTGTAGTTGCTGAAGTCGCTTATCTTGTGTTGATTGCATTAGAAACGCTCCAATTCTGGGTGTGGTAACTGTCCATGGTGCACATGCATAGCACCTAACTCAACACAGCGATGTAGCTCTGGTACCGCTTTGCCATGATTAAGTAGCAATGCAGGGTCAAAAACTCGTTTAATTTTGTGAAAAATTTCTAATTCTTTATTATTGAATTGATGACACATAGCATCTAGTTTTTCTACTCCCACGCCATGCTCGCCCGTGACTGTGCCCCCCATATCAACGCTGAGTTTTAAAATTTCCAAGCCAAATGCTTCGGTTTTTTCTAGTTCACCTTCAATATTTGCATCATACAAAATCAGAGGATGCAAATTGCCGTCTCCTGCATGAAAAACATTCGCCACTCTAAGTTGATATTTGTGGCTAAGTTCATTAATTTTCTCCAGCATATTCGCTAAATGGCGACGTGGTATGGTGCCGTCCATACAATAATAATCAGGCGACAATCTACCTACCGCGGGAAAAGCCGATTTACGTCCTTTCCATAAATTTATTCGTTCCTCTTCACTTGCAGATACTTTTAAACTAAATGCGTCTGATAAAATTTTTAATGCACTGTCAAGTTCGCTTTGTACTTGCTCCTTTGTACCATCTAATTCGCATAATAACAACGCCTGAGCATCTAATGGGTAACCCACACCTGCAAACTTTTCGGCAGCACTAATAGCAAATTTATCCATCATCTCTAATCCCGCAGGGATAATCCCCGCGGTAATAATATCAGCCACTGCACTAGCGCAATCACGCACATTATGGTATGCCGCCATAACCACGCGCGCTAATTCGGGTTTTGGTATAAGTTTCACACTAATCTCGGTTATGATACCCAGTAAACCCTCGGAACCATTCATCAACGCCAAAAGCCCCAAACCTTCATCTTGGCGACTAAGAACCAGTTCTTCGCCATCTATGGTTAGCATCTTAATCGCTTCAACATTATGCACAGTTAAACCGTATTTTAAACAGTGTACGCCGCCTGAATTTTCTGCTACATTGCCACCAATTGTACAAGCAATTTGGCTAGATGGATCTGGTGCGTAATACAAACCAAATGCGCTTACTGCCTCACTAATAGCAATATTTCTCGTACCTGGTTCAACCACTGCTATGCGTTTTTTAATATCTATTGATTTTATTTTGTTGAGTTTTGAAAGCCCTAACACAATACAATTTTCCAACGGCATTGCACCACCCGCTAAACCCGTACCTGCGCCACGTGTAACCACAGGTGTGTTATGTGCTTTGCAAATTTTTAGTACTTGTTTAATTTGTGCAACATTTTGAGGTAATACTACCGCCAAAGGTTTTTGCCGATATACACTCAATCCATCACATTCAAATGGACGAGTGTTTTCCTCACCAGTAATAACATCGCCCTTATTTAAAGTTCGAGATAATTCGTAAATAATTGACATGTGAAGTCATTATAATGGTTTATTTGTTTTTTTAACCCTATAAATTATTATGAAATCATTTAATCCACCTATTAGAACCTTGATGGGACCTGGTCCGAGCGATGTGCATCATAGAATTTTGTCGGCTATGGCGCGTCCAACCATCGGACACCTTGACCCTGCTTTTGTTTCCATGATGAATGAAACTAAAGAGGGTTTAAAGGCTATTTTTCAAACTGAGAATGAATTGACAATGCCAGTTTCTGCGCCAGGTTCTGCGGGCATGGAAACTTGTTTTACCAATTTGGTTGAGCCAGGCGACAAGGTTGTGGTTTGCATTAATGGTGTATTTGGCATGCGTATGAAAGAAAATATCACGCGTTTTGGTGGTGAAGCCATTGTGGTTGAAGATGAGTGGGGAAGTGCTGTCTCAACTGACAAAGTTGAACAAGCTTTAAAAGACAACAAAGATGCAAAAATTTTGGCATTTGTTCATGCAGAAACCTCAACAGGTGCGCGTTCAGATGCACAATCACTTTGTAAAATTGCGCATGATAATGGCTGTATTACGATTGTTGACGCTGTTACTTCATTAGCAGGCTGTGAGTTGCGTGTTGATGAGTGGGAAATTGATGCGATTTATTCGGGTACACAAAAATGCTTATCGGCAATGCCAGGCATTTCGCCTGTGAGTTTTAATGAGCGTGCTTTAAACAAATTGAAAAATCGTAAAACACCAGTTACGTCTTGGTTTTTGGATTTAAATCTAGTTATGGGGTATTGGGGTGATGATGCACAACGCACTTACCACCACACTGCACCCGTTAATACTTTATATGGTTTGCATGAAGCTTTGGTTATGATTTTAGAAGAGGGTCTGGAAAATTCTTGGGCGCGCCATCAAAAAAATCACGAACTACTAAGAGATGGATTAGAGGCTATGGGCATTAGTTTTTTGGTCGATAAAGAAAACCGTCTGCCACAACTTAACTCTGTGTTTATTCCGAAGGGTGTTGATGATGTGCAAGTGCGTTCTACATTACTCAATGACTATAACCTAGAAATTGGTGCAGGTCTTGGTGCTTATGCGGGTAAAGTTTGGCGTATTGGCTTAATGGGGCATGCTTGTAGAAAAGAGAATATTGCATTATGCTTGTCTGCACTAAAAGATACTTTGAAGTGAATATGACTAAACTGCGCTACCCTTAAAATATTAAAAAAAGTGCGATTAAACGAAACGCACTTGTCTACAAAAAATTTAAGATTTTAGCAAATAAAAAACTATTTTAATTTTGCTAACAACTCTTCTCTAGTTTCAATATGATTAGGGTCAGGCAGGCAACAGTCTACTGGGCAAACCTCAACACACTGAGGTTCATCAAAATGCCCAACGCATTCTGTGCATTTATCAGGATTAATCTCATATATATCATCGCCCATATAAATCGCTTCATTTGGACATTCTGGTTCACAAACATCGCAATTAATGCATTCATCAGTAATGAACAATGACATAATTTTTTCCTTAAGTTTGTTGTAAAAAACAGCGGGAATTTTACTGTAGTCCGCATTAACTAAACCCATTATTTTTTAAAGGCTAATATTATATTTCCCTAATTAAAAAATTTAATAATCGTGTTTTTATATTTAGCAAGGTGTATCTTTTGGTAACATGCTAATTTTTACTACATTTTTACCTATGCGCCTTTTAACCTTATTTTTTGCTTTGTTTTTATCGCTTCAATCTCATGCACAACCTAAATTAGAAGATGGTCTATATGCGAAGATGCGTACTAATCGAGGTAGTATTATTATCAAACTTGCTTTTGAAAAAGCACCACTAACTGTTATTAATTTTGTCGGTTTGGCTGAGGGCACAAAACACTCTAATATTAATACAGGAAAACCTTTCTATAATGGCTTAACTTTTCACCGCGTTATTAAAGATTTTATGATTCAAGGTGGAGACCCAGAAGCTAATGGCACAGGTGGACCAGGTTATCAATTTGTCGATGAAATTACCGATTTAAAACACGATAAAGCTGGTACCTTGTCAATGGCGAACTCAGGTCCAAATACTAATGGTTCACAATTTTTTATTACTCATAATCCCACACCACATTTAGATGGTCTACATACGGTTTTTGGTCATGTGGTTAAAGGCATGGGGGTTGTTAACCGTATTAAAAAAGATGATTTTATCCGTAAAATAAAAATACTTCGCATTGGCGAAAAAGCCAAAAATTTTCAAACTGATGAAGCAGCATTCCAAGCACAAAATAAAAAATATCTAAATAAACATCGTGAAAAAATTATCAAATTCGTTAAAGATAATTATCCAAAAGCACAAGTTACAGACGATGGTTATTTTGTGCAGATTGATCAGATAGGCTCTAACAAAAAACCCATTAAAGGCGACTCGGTGATAGTTAATTTATCAGCTAAACTAGATGACGGAACAATACTACAAAAAGCAGACAGACCATTTACTTTTCGGGCTGGTTTAAATAAAACAGGAATTAAAGTAATTGACC
>CALFDA010000025.1 GCA_937950605.1 uncultured PS1 clade bacterium
ACGGGTCGACGGAGTGGTGGATGGGCCTGTCCACTCCAGCGGAGCCGGACCGCCGAGCCATCGGCTAGGCTGCGCCCCATGGGCAAGCCCGAGAGATTAAATGGTGAACAATGCAGGGAAATTGTGGCGCAACAAAAAGTGTCTATATCTCTAAAAATAGAAAGTTTATTAAAACAATTCTTTGGAGAAAAAATTGAAAAATCTGAAAATAGAGTTATATTGTCGGAATCTCAATCTGATGAATTAAGATGGCATGCAGTTACCTATTTAAACTCATTAGAATCTATATTAGTAGCTTGGCAATATTCTATAGTTGACCGTGAAATTATAGAAAATGAATTTGCCTATCTTATCAGTTCGACTGATGGACATGAGGCACTAAAAGATTTGAGGTTAGCCCTTGGAGGAAGCGAATCTTATCCAGCCATAGAAGTTTTTGTAAATCATGTGAAAGAAAAAGAAAAAACAAAATTAATTGATAAATCAAGGATAATGTGATTATTGCCTCTAAAGGTAAATGCTACACAGTTATACGCGCCTATGACTTTATTTACTTCTTGATGAGCAAGTTGTTTTTCAATAACATCAAAGCAAGGGACATTTTTCATTAAGAATAGTTTGTTGCAATAGTTCTATGGACATGAGTTGCCATCTCGCCAATATAATTGATTATGTGTCATAACAACTTGAGTATGTATACAAGCATGGTGAAGTATTGTTATGACAATGACAAACAAGTATGTAATTCTTCCAAGAATTTCAAAATATAAATTTAGGGAAATAATTTAAGTATTTTTCACTGGATTTGAACACAGTTCAAATCCAAAAATTAGCAGGGTTGAGCAGATAAACAGTCAACAAATATTTGATAGCTATTAGAGGTCATATTATTGAAATTTCTATACTTCAATCTGATTCGCTGTAGAGACAAATAATATAGATTTTGATTTGTTTTGCGCTGGTTTCCATACATCTATGTTTTAGTGTGTTTTGACACAGTGCCTTTCATTCCAACAAATTAATAGCTTGTATCATATCTTCCATACTAGAATGAACATAGCCAAGTGTGGTATGCACACTGCTATGTCCAAGCAGGTTCTGCACAGTTTTAATACTCGTTTTCCCATTATTAGCCAACTTAGTTGCAAAGGTGTGACGGAAGCGATGTGGTGAGACTTTGAAGTTTAGTTGTTCTGATGCTTTTTGAAAGAATTTAGCGATATGCTCAATGTCCATTTTCTTGGCTTTGTAGATAGGATTTATTAAAGTGATATTAAAGATTTGAGCATGCATATTTTGATTTAAATGTTTGGTTTGTTGTTTGATTAGCAAAATACTGCTGATAACTGCATCATTTATTGGAATAGTGTATTGTCTTTTAGTTTTAGAGCTACTTGCTCTTAGTGTTAATTGTTGATTGTCTAAATCAAAATCTGCATAAGTAAGGGCAACTAATTGTTTTCTTCTTATGCCTGTGTAATGTAGAGTGGTAATAACACAAGACCAGAACCAGCCATATTGAATGCTTTTACAAAAAGCAAATAACGCTTTAATCTTGCTATCACTTAGCAGATGATGCTTTTTTGGATAGTGAACAATACCTTTTATTTCTTTAAATGGATTTTTGTTAATTAGTTTAGATTTGACAGCTGTTTGCAACAAAGCTTTCATATGACGATGATAGTTATTCCAATTTCCTGCACTAGAGCGTCTTAGGATATTATCTCTCCAATCGAGGATTGTTTTATGTGTAATTGACAACATCTCATCAATACCTGTATCTTTAGCAAATATTGAGGCAACAGAGTGATATTTTTTTATTGTCTCAGGAGCTAGAACATTTTCCTTTGCATGCAAATTAACTAACTCTTTTAATGTCATGGTTTTTTCCTTATGTTTTAAAAAAGGCATGCGATTATATAGAGGTTGAATATTTTTCTCTTGGTGGGTTGATTAGAATTAAGAACAAAAGCAGAAAAAGCAGGATAAGATGAGACGAGATGAAAGCAAAAGAAGGATAGACGAAATCAAGGAGTTACTAATCCTATTGCCAAAAAAAAACATAGCTGAATCTTTATGCATACACAGAGTTTGTTTAACCTTGCTTTTTGTGTTAGTATAGCAACTTAACATTACAAAAAATAAGTCTTATGAAATCGGTATTGAAAAATAAATGGAATAAGCCTTTAGAAGGCTATAAAAGTAAGCGTGAACCTGTATCTGATGCCAACTGGTTTGCAAAAGCTGCAACCGCTTGTGAAAATGTATCTGATGCGTTATTGAGAGAGAAAAAAGGTTATTCATCAAAAATTGTAAAGGTTGCAGTAGGAAAATTAGGGGCTGCAAGCACATCAACTGGTATATTTTCTGTTGCATCACTGCTTGGCAGTGCATCTACAGGTACTTCTATAGGGACGTTATCTGGTGCCGCATTTAATAATGCTGCTCTTGCTTGGGTGGGTGGAACTGTGGTTATGGGCTCTATAATTGTGGGAGTAGCAGCATTAGCAGGGGGTGTTGCTATTAGTCGGGTTTTGACAAAACATCTATACGGAAAAAAACGTAAATTGTCAGAATTAGATCAGAAGGAATGCAATATAATTGATGCGTGCCATGGGTTAGCAACAGCATTTCGCCAGCAGAAAAAATCTAGACAGCCGATTAATCTAGTTGTCGCAAAGGCTATTTATGAAGATGCACTCCAACCACTTGGTGATGACTTGCTCGATGCTCAGTCAAGAATCAATAATTGGCCTTATAAAGCTAAGCGGAATCTAAAGACTGCAATAGGCGAACTCCAAGACATCACAAATTGGTTAAAGGATTGGTTAGAAAACAATCCTAATGTATCTATTGGGGTTGTTTCATCAGTTTTTCTGCAGTTGTTATCTGATGATGTTCCATCTTTTGATAACAATGAAGAACTAGTAATAGATGCGTTGAGACGTTCTATCCCTAAATTAAAAGAAGCTACAAACGCAGAAATTGCTGAATATATCCAATCAAAAAATCCAGATCAACTTGTTGGTTTGCAAAACAATGTTAAAGGCATCTACCATGAACTGCGATTTGCAAAAGCAGAAAATGCTGATGCAGATGAGTATGTGGCAGAATTATTTGAGTCGACGAATCACCCAGGAGCTGATATACGCATAACCAATACTCTCACAGGCGAAATAAAAGATGTGCAGTTAAAAGCCACTGATTATCTAGCGTATATCAAGCAACATAATCAGAAATATGAGAATATAGAAGTGTTTGCTACCGATGAGGTAGCTTCACAGGACGATGATATTACATCAACAGGAATAACGAATAAAGAGCTAAATGAAGATGTAGCAACGACATTTGAAAAATTGGATAATGATGACGAGTTTGGTGTAGCATCAAGTATGACAGTTGCCGCAATGGTATCTCTAGCTAGAAACGTGAATGTTGTATTACGAGGTAATAAGATGACATCAAGTGAAAAATCTAAGCTACTTAAAGATGGTATGGTTTCTACAGGTGTTGCGGGAATTGTCTCATTATTGATTAGCTAACAAATTGATAAGCGTTTCAGCAGATTTGCTATTTTTAATAAAAACGCTATAATTGACGCAAACAGATTTTTGTGCTTATATTAGGACTGAATATCTGTTTTAGCAGTTAAATGGGACATCGGACTTTTAATCCGCTGGTCGAGCGTTCGAATCGCTCACGACCCACCATATCATTTAGATCATTTAGTAGTCATTTATCCCGATTGCTTAGTATTTAAGCCTGTTTCCCACTTCATAATTAATGGCACTAACAACTAATCTTTTAAACATTCTTTTCAGCAAAGGTAAAACAAAAGTAAAACCATGTTAGTTAATAACCCATTTTTTTTAGGTGGGTTAAGTTCTCTAATTTCTTGAAGATGATCAGGTGCAAAATGTGCATATCTTATTGTCATTTTTATATCGCTATGCACCAATGCTCGTTGTAAGACAAGAATATTGCCACCATTCATCATAAACTGTGAAGCAAATGTATGGCGTAGTATATGGGTATTTTGACCTTTTGGTGTGTTAATGCCAGTTCTTTTAAGTGCATTGGCAAAGCTTTGAGCGCAAGGCGTGAATGGAAGTTTAGCTAAAATCTCGCTTTCAAGCCTTTTGCTAATTGGTAGAGTTCTATTCTTGCCACTCTTAGTATTGCTTAAATGCAGTGCACCGCTTACCACTTGTGCGGGTTTTAATTGTTTTGCTTCACTCCATCTAGTGCCAGTAGATCGACAGATTTTAATAACAGTAATTAGGCTATTATTCAAACTTTTCTGGGCTTCAGATAGCAATAAATAAATTTGCTCTTGAGTTAGAAAACACAATTCTGTTTCTTGAATTTTAAGCTTGCGAATATCCTTGATTGGATTATTCTCTAATTCACCTAGTCTCATTAATTCTGTAAAGACAGCATTAAGATAACTGTGATCGTGATTAACTGTGTTTGGTGTTACTTCATTTAAACGCCTTGCTCTATAAGCTGCAAACATCTTTTTATTAAAATCATCTACTTTTGGATTTTTGATTTTATTACAAAGAGCTCGCAAAATACGCAACCTACCAATACCATCTTTTAAGTTTTTGCCGTGTAATTCATACCAAAGCTCACACAACTCTAAAAGATGGCGTTGGTCTTTGTGTTTGCCACTATTATTCCAGTCTTTAGATTTATTGTTATTATAAAGAAGCTCGGTTGCAAAGCGCTTGGCTTCAGCCTGTGTTGCAAATAGTCTTTTATGGTGTTTACCATTTCTGCCACCGATTTTAATATTAACTTCCCAGTTTTTGCCAGTTGCAGTGGTTTTGACTTTTTTAATCACGATGTTTTTGTTTTATGCTCGTGGTTTATTGATAAGTCGAATTTGCCTGTTAATAAAATTGTCAAAATCACCTCTATTTTTAATGCCTTTTTCAAAATGATATAGGTGGATGTAACGATACAGATGTGTATCAGACTTGCTTTTATAGTTAAATGAAGATTTTGAATTTGCAAATTGTTTTAAACTAACAAAAAGCCAGTTATCTGCATTTTTAAAAGCAAAATACACGGGCATAGACATCTGCTTGCTAAATTTTTCCAAACCATATAATTCATCTATTTTTAATTTATGGCAGTTCTTGCCATACTTATCTGTAGAAGCTTGATGATTTTTAACTTCAAAAGCAATTGGAAACTTATTGGATTTATACTCATAGCCTAAAATAAAATCTGGTCTTTTAAAATTTGAATATTTGGTGTTTGGTTCTTGTTCTACAAATATGAATGGCACCTTTATTGCTTCTAAAAATACCTTAAAGGCTTTTTCTCCATCTTCACCTTTTTTGATGATTTGTTTGTTGAAGTTTTTGTTTTGTATTTCAGATTGTAATCTACTATATTTAGATATTAAACCACTATGTTTATGTTTTAAATTATCAAATTTAGATTCTAATTCAGAATATGAATTTAATTTTTCAATATATTTAGATTTTTTTCTATTAGATGTAGCAGAGTAGATAAGTATTGCTA
>CALFDA010000026.1 GCA_937950605.1 uncultured PS1 clade bacterium
GGAAAATTTATCTAACAAGATTCGCCAATTAAAAGAAAGTAAGTTGTTTTTACAAAATTTAATAGATTCTTTTCCAGACGGCATTTGTATTATTAATGAAAATTTTGATATTGTGCTTAGTAATCAAGTCTACAAAGATGAACACGATTTTGAAAGCAATAAGTGTTATATGGCTAATTTTCACAACGATCAGCCTTGCGCTCCTACCTTCATTAAATGTCCAGTATTTGAAGTTTTAAAAAATAAGAATGGCGTTAAAACTATTCAAAAACATAAAAACAGACATGGGGAGCATTATTATGTAGAAATTAATGCGATGCCTCTATATATTGAAAAAGATGGGAAAGCACAAACCTTGGTTATCGAGTCTATTAGGAATCTTGATACACAAATTAGTTATTCACATGAAAGTCGTTTAGAAGAGCTTGGCATGTTATCGTGTGGCATTGCACATGAAATATTAAACCCATTATCTTCAATCAATTTTTCCCTTGATTCTTGCATCAAGGCTTGCCATAGTGAAAATATTGATGCCCATTATTTGCTAGACAGTTTGCAAATTATTGAAAATGAGATTCAAGTATGTATTGATATTACTAATAAATTATTAAAACTAGGGGCTAAACCTAGTGCCAAAAATGAAATTGTTTTTGTCAAAGATGCAGTGTTAGAAACCTTGAGTTTGTTGCAATGGGAGGCACAAGAAAATAATATCAACATTACTCATCAAGTCGAAAATGAGAGTGAACTAGTTATACTAGGTAGCGATAGCGATTTAAGAATTATCACTTTAAACATCGTGCATAATGCCTTTCATGCTATGCCAAACGGGGGTAATGTTGAGGTTAAAATAAGAACCGTTGATAAATACATTGAAATTACATTTAAAGATGATGGCGTGGGTATTAGTCCAGAAAATATAAAGAAGATATATTATCCTTTTTATACTAAACGTGCAGATGTATCTAAGGGGCTTGGACTAGGTCTAGCTATCTGTCAAAACATTGTGAAAAAATATAATGGCATATTAGTTGTTGATAGTGTTTTAAAAGCAGGAACTACTTTCACAATAAAATTGCCAAGGAAGGGGTAAGAGTTAATGCGAAGACACATATTAATCATTGAGGATAACAAAACTCTCAATAACCTAATTACAAGAGAATTAAGCAACAAATATAAAGTAAGCAACGCATATAACTGGAATCAGGCACAAGACTATCTTGATGCTAATGAGCCTGATATTATTATTTCTGACCTAAAATTACCTGATACTTGGGTTCATAATCATATTAACTTCTTAACTAATATTGCCCCCACCATATTATTAACAGCATACGCTAATGTTAATGATGCAGTCAATGCTATCAAATCTGGTGTATCAGAATATTTAGTTAAGCCTGTTTCGCCCGAAGAATTGATGCTAACCGTTGAAAAAACCCTCAAAATAAACGATTTAAAAGTAGATAATAGATTTTTAAAGAAAAGACTTAAAAATGAATACGTAACCAACTATGCAATGATTGGTGAATCGGAGCCATTTAATCGTGTCAAAGAACTAATTCTAGCAGTAGCCCCAACCGATATGTCAGTTTTAATAACTGGTGAAAGTGGCACTGGCAAAGAGTTAATTGCTCGACATATCCACGAAAATAGCAATCGCTCAAATAGAAATTTTATCGCTGTTGATTGTTGTACCATCGCAGAAAATATGTTTGAATCCGAATTATTTGGACACGAAAAAGGCTCGTTTACTGGTGCAGATAGCCAAAAAAGAGGCTTGATAGAAGAGGCAACAGGAGGCTCCTTGTTTTTAGATGAAATTGGCGAAATCGACACCAAAATGCAAGCCAAATTGTTAAGAGTAATAGAAACAAATACCTTCAGACGACTAGGAGGCAATAAAATCATAAATGCGAATGTGAGAATTATTAGCGGAACTAATCGTCAAAATTTGCTTGAGATGGGTAAAAGTGGAGAGTTTCGCTCAGATTTATACTATCGACTAAATGCATTTTCTATTGTTTCTCCGCCATTAAGGGATAGACGCAAAGATATTAAATTGTTAGTAGACTTCTTCTTGAAAAACAATAAATTTTCACAACGCGCCAATAAAGAATTCGCTCTCAAGTCAATTAAAAAACTAAATTCATATAATTGGCCTGGCAATGTTAGAGAGTTGAAAAACGTGGTTGAACGTGCTATTGTTTTATCTGGAAATGCAAAACAAATCAAAACGCAACACCTTGCTTTTGACAGTGGCGAAGATGAATACGGCGGTGATATTAGTATATCATTTGCCGAAAATTCTAGTTTAGATGAAATGAATTGTAAATATCTATCTGTATTGCTTGATAAATTTTCTGGACATCGTCATAAAGTTGCTAAGATACTTGATATTAGTGAAAGAAGCGTGTACCGAATGATTAAACGTTGCAATCTAGATGTATAAAGCCTTATGGGTTGTATAAATGCCCATATTTTTCAGCTATTAGGCAAAATTAAGAATAAAAATGTCTAAAATGTATGTCTTGTAAATAAAAACTAAGACATGTCGCCTTGAAAAGTTTTTAGCAAAAAACATCCATACTTTAGGTCTTTAACGAGTGATTTTATCTCAATGCAGCAATTCTCATATGGAACTCTCGCCCGCTTATCAAAAAATTGATAATTTAATTCAACGCTTATTTACCTTATCTACACACGTCAATCTAGTAGAAAAACAACAACGCCTCGAAGAGGTATTATTAGAAATAAATAACCCAAACATTTGGTCTAAACCAGAACAAGCTCAAGCACTAGGCAAAGAAAAAACTACCTTAGAATCCATATGTCAAGCCTTTAATGAGGCAGATACAGTTTTAATGGATGCTAAAGAATTGCTAGATATGGCGCAATCTGACAATGACCAAGATGTTGCTAATAGTGTGGTTGCAGATTTGAATAATGTTGAAATTATTATTAAAAAATTAGAATTTCAAAGAATGTTCTCGGGCAAGATGGACCAAAATTGTGCCTACTTAGATATCCAATCAGGCTCAGGTGGCACCGAAGCGCAAGATTGGGCGGAAATGGTGCTTAGAATGTATTTGCGTTGGGGTGAAAAACACAACTTCAAAGTTAGATTAATAGAAGTTTCAGCAGGCGAAATTGCTGGCATTAAATCTGCTACGATTCATTTTAGAGGCGAATATGCTTTTGGTTGGCTTAGAAGTGAAATTGGCATTCATCGCTTGGTAAGAAAATCCCCTTTTAATGCTAACGGTAAGCGTCATACTTCATTTTGTTCGGTTTTTGTTTCTCCCGAGGTTGATGAGAGTATTGATATTGAAATTAACAAAACTGATATTCGCATTGATACCTATCGTGCTAGTGGCGCAG
Organism: uncultured PS1 clade bacterium; assembly: GCA_937950605.1. GTDB lineage: Bacteria > Pseudomonadota > Gammaproteobacteria > PS1 > Pseudothioglobaceae > Thiodubiliella. Next base: position 3,379 of record CALFDA010000026.1, read on the forward strand.
GCGGTCAACACGTAAATAAAACCGATTCTGCTGTTCGTATCACGCACTTGCCTACTAATACCGTTGTGCAGTGTCAAGATGCTAGAAGTCAACATGCCAACAAAGAACAAGCAATGAAGCAACTCAAATCTAAATTATACGAATTAGAAATACAAAAACGCAATAGCGAAAATCAAAAACTAGAAAACGCTAAATCGGATATTGGTTGGGGACATCAAATTCGCTCGTATGTATTAGACCAATCTCGCATTAAAGACCTACGCACAGGAGTAGAATCCTCTAATACACAAGATGTATTAGATGGAAATTTAGATAAATTTATTCAGGCTAGTTTAAAGGCAGGATTTTAAAAATAGGGTGTTATCATATAAAGTATAAAGCGTCCACAAAAACATTGTCTGTCTTTTTATAGCCTTTATTAGATCAATGCTTGGTGTTAATAGTTTTAAAAGTTAATTGAGTTGTTATTATTTGGCAATCTTTTTTCTTTTGCTTATCCATTAAAAACCTAATTGTGTTTCGCCCCTATGTAACTTTATATCCTTTATTGTAGGCGGTATTAATAGTTTGCCATCATCTATTATTTCTTGTGAAGTTATTATCTGTATCCTGTCATAAAAATTTGGAGGTAAGTCTTGATTAAATACATACTTTATTTGTCCCCTTTTTTGTGCTGCAATCTCCATATTAGGTGTAGGGTCTACGTCAAGTATCAAACAGCCCATACAAGCATCAAAATCTTGCATTGTTCCTTTTAATTCTCTAATAAATTCAGGTTTGCATTGTTTCCCAGTTTTCACACTAAAAACCAATTTACCCCATTTATCAACGCCATCTTGATTTGTGCCTAAGTGTATGGTCATATCACCATCAACCCCGCCATCACCACTTTTTTTAGGGTTAGGAAAACCGCCTAATTTCCTAATTAACCAATCTTGTTTTGCAAAGGGGTCTAAATTATCATACTCGGCTTTTGTTTCAGGACTTCCATCTATAAAATCATATTTGACGTTATCATCAAAAGTTTCTTCTTTTATTCTATCTTTTATTTCGCCAATGGCATCGTATGAAATATCAATACCTATCCACTGTAGATTATGCTTAATGGCACTAGATATAGTCGTACCACAACCACAAAAAGGGTCTAGCACAGTACCATCTTGTGGGCATGATGATTTTATTATTTTATCTAATAGAACTACTGGTTTTTGCGTTGGATAACCACGCCTTTCTTTTGCATTTGGATTTATAGCATGTATTTTTAATACGTCATGCGGATGTTTATATTCGCTACTAATTCGTATATCTAAATGACTATATTTTTGAAAACGATTTATCATTGTGTCACTTTTTTTCTCTTTTATA
>CALFDA010000027.1 GCA_937950605.1 uncultured PS1 clade bacterium
GGGGTTTTTTTATTCTCAATTTTCAAAACCTCTAGTTTTAATTGAGTTTATTCTTGATTTTTTTAGTCTATAGTTTTGAGTGATTTACAATGTTTTTAATAATGCTATGTCCAAAAGCATACCAAGCCAAACCACATTAGACTAGAGCGATTTAGTAAGATACTTGTTTAGTGGTTTAGATATTATGTTTTTGGGTTATATGTGAATTTAGGTTGAATCACATTTATAATATTTTGTTAGGTAATAGTTTGTTGCCACTCTGCTAGCGCAATAACAAAAGATTCTTTAAACCATTCATCAAATCTTTGCATAACTTCTTTTTCTTTTTCAAGATAGTTAAATGAAAAAATATCTTGTTGTGTTGATTTGATGTTAATTGGGTTAGGATTTTTATCCTCTTTATCTTCCGAAATATCTTTTTCAAACGTAAATCCAGAAATAACCATTACACCATTATCGCTATGTCCATGCCCATGAATACTAAATATTATTTCGAATATAGAATCTGTATTTATAATTAATCTTGACCAAGATTTATAATGCTTAGTGTTTGCATAATAACTATGTTTTTTGGCTATTTCTATAATCTCACGGCGAAAATAATAATTCTTTTCTTCATCGTCATGTTTTGATTCTGTTACTACCGCCCCATGTCTGTTATTATTAAGTTTTAAACTTTCATCGAATGTTTGTTCGTATTCTTTTAGTTTGTTTGTTAAAGCATTTTGTAATTTATTAGCAAGAGCATACACATTGATAATTTCCGCTTTTCTCTTAGAATGTTTGGCTTGTAATAATTTTAATCCATTGCTAAAGATTTGTTCCGCATAACCTGATTTTTCTACTTGTTGCTGAATGTTTAGTGCTGATAGAATGCAATCTTTTTGCCGTTTGGCAAATAGTTTTACTAAATCAATAAGATGCCCATTATCAGCCTGTTCTAAAGCATTAAGGTATTCATCTCTATCAGATTCCCTAATAACTAATGGAAATAGCCCTGCCTTTAAAAAAACTAATGTTGCAATAGCTCTAGCAATCCTACCATTGCCATCTTGAAATGGGTGTATTTGTGTGAAACGATGATGTAGCCAAGCAGATAACACTTCAGGTGCAATCTTTAATTCATCGTATTCGTTATGCCATGCAATTAATTTTTGCATCTCATCAATAACAAGTTCTGGCGGACAATATAAGTGCATTGTGCCATCACTTCTTTTAGGATTATTTGGTAGTTTTTTATATTGTCCTTTAAGTAAGGGGATTGTAATTATTTTTCCATCTGGATTTTGTGCTTCTACCGTATCTTGATGGGCAACAAGTTCTTGATGCATAGAGCGAATGAAATGTTCCGAAAGAGATTGATTTCCCTTAACAAAACCAAACAAACCTTCAATAGTTTGTTGTTGATCTTGAATGATATTAGATATATTTTCTGCATATCCTCTATGCATACCGCTTTTGTGACTAATTTGGACGGCATCTACACCATGTTCAATCAATGACTCTGTTATCCCTCTATCCCAAGTATAAAGTCTTTCAATAATGCCCGTTTCTATCGCCCATTCTCTTTGCATTTTTTTAAGAAACAGGTTATATTCGTCAGAATCTTTTAATTGTTCTTTTTTGCTAATCCATAATTCTGCAAGAGCCTTTAATTCGGAAGAATAATAACTCTTTTCTGCATCGGTAATTTTTGTAATTTGTGTATATTCCATTTTATCTCCACATTATCCGCATAAATTTTAAGTAGAATTTAGACTGCTTTATTCATTATAACGTGCAACGCTAAAGCTAGTCTAGCAAGTAGCGTTATACTTACGTTAATTTTGTTGATTTTAAAAAAATTATTTTTTCTTTTTAACAAATTTCATTAGGCGACGTTTTTTGGCAATTTGTCGGGCATTTAGTGTGTTTTTTTTGTTTTTAAAAGGATTCTCAGCGTTTTTATATTCAAGGCGTATGGGGGTGTTGCTAAGTTTTAATGCTTTGATAAAAAAGTTTTTTAGATAACGATCATAAGCACTAGGCACGCTTTGCAAGTGGTTGCCGTGTAGGGTTAGAGTTGGTGGAAATACGCCTGTTTGATTAACATATTTAATTTTTAATTTTATGCCTTTGACTGCGGGCGGTTGATGTGTGAGATTGGCGTTCGTTAAAATTTTGTTGAGTGTTGATGTGCTAAATTTAGTGCCAGTATTTGTATAAGCTTTGATAATTGGTTGAAACAATTTATCAACGCCCGAACCATGCAAAGCAGAAATAGTATGCACACTAGCATAATTAACAAATGATAATTTAACTGCTAATTGACGTTTTATTTCTCGTTTTTGATAAGTATCTAAGTTATCCCACTTGTTAATCACAATCAATAGGGCTTTAGCATAATCGATACTCATGCCTAATAGAGTTGCGTCTTGTTCGGTAATGCCTTGTTGTGCGTCTAACACTAGCAATACAACATGAGAATGTTGCACAGCTTCACGTGCCTTGATAATAGAAAGAATTTCAATTTTTTCACAACTGGAGCGTTTGCGACGAATGCCCGCGGTGTCAATTAGGGTGTATTTTTGCCCTTGGTGTGTGAAAGGGATATAAATACTGTCACGCGTTGTGTTGGGTGAATTCATTGTTAAAACACGATTTTGCCCCAAAATGCGATTAATTAGAGTTGATTTTCCAACATTAGGTCTACCTAAAACAGCAACCGCAATGCCTAGGGTTTTTTGGGTAATTTGTTGTTGGTTTTTTGCCTTTGGTAGCAAGGTTAAAGTGTGTTTGATTAGTTGAGTAATGCCTTGGTTATGCTGTGCAGATATTAAGTGTGGATTGCCTAAACCTAGCTCGTAAAATTCTATAGCGTTTATTGGTTTTATGTTTTCGGCTTTGTTGCAAACCAAAACAATGTTTTTTTTAAGTTTGCGTAATTGTGTTGCAATTTCTCGATCCAAGTTCAACACGCCATCACGAATGTTTACAATAAAATAAACCACATCAGATTCTTCGAGTGCGTTTAATACTTGCGAATGGATTTTGTTATCAATAATTGTGTCTTGATTGCTTAAACCGCCTGTATCAATAAGCGTAACAAAAGTTTTAATATTTTCACCAAATATAACTTGTGCATATTGCCGATCACGCGTTAAACCTGCAAAATCTGATACTAATGCCTGACGTGATTTAGTTAAACGATTAAACAAACTAGACTTGCCAACATTCGGGCGTCCAACAAGAGCAATAACAGGCATAATGAATATTGATTAAAACAATATGGTTAATTTAGATCATTTAGTTTGATGCGGATAATACCGCCTAATTTTGAGTTATTTTCTAGTTTGGATAAGGCTAGATTGTAGTGTTTTTTTGCATCATTGATGTTGTTTTGTGCAAAATGAATATCGCCTTTAATGTGATGATAAAAAGCTGAAAGAGATTCGTTATCGTCTTCGCCTAATACGCTTAGTGCTGTGTCAATGTCATTGATTTCTAAATATATATTAGCGGCTCTAAATTTGGCATTTTGGGCGATAAATTCGTTTGTGCTGTTGATGAGTGGCAACAAATATGTTAATGCCGTTTTTGCTTTGCCTTGGGTTAAAAAGTGTTTTGCCATTAGTAAATTTGCTTGTTGCGTGTAGGTGCTATCGGCATAATCTTGTTTGAGGATTCTTAAGGCATCGGTGTTGTTTGGGTTGCTAGCAACAGATAAATAATGATAGCGTGCTTGCATGTTTTGTTGTTGTTGATATGTTTGATAATAGTCAAAACCCCAAACCCCGCCTAAACCAAGTGTTACGCCAACAACAATGTATAACGTGTTTTCTTTAATCCATTGTTTTATTTGCTGTTCCTGTTCTTCGTCGGTTTTGTTGATTTCAATAAAATTTTTCATAGTTGTTCCTTTAAATAATTTAGTGCATTTGTTAAAGACATTGTTTTTTGTTTGCCTTGACCTTTGAGGGGCTTAATAGAGATTTGCTTATTGTTTAATTCTTCTTCAGCCAAAATAATGGCAAAATCTGCATTGGCTTTGTCGGCTTTTTTAAATTGTGCTTTAAAACTACCCATAGCAATGTCATTATAAATGATTAAATTGGGTAATGTTTTGTGTAGTTGTTCGGCTATTTGTAAAGATTTTAATTGTGCTTTGTCGCCTAATGCCACAATATAGATAGAAAGCGTATTTTTGGTTGTTAATAGCGATTGTGTTTTTAGCAATAAAATCAAGCGCTCTAATCCCAAAGCAAAACCCACTGCGGGGCAAGCCTTCCCACCCATTTGTTCAACCAAATTATCATAGCGACCACCAGCACAGATTGTTGATTGTGTGCCTAGATCGGTAGTTGTCCATTCAAACACAGTGCGGTTATAGTAATCTAATCCGCGTACCAAGCGTGTGTTAATCACATAAGGAATATGCATACATTCCAAATATGTTTTAAATTGCTCAAAGTGTTGGATACAGGATTTATCGACATATTCTATTAATTTAGGTGCATTATCAATTAATGTTTGTAGATTTGTGTTTTTAGAATCTAGAATTCTAAGCGGATTGGTTTTTAAGCGTCTTGTCGAATCTGCATCTAATTGAGATTTATGTTTTGTAAAATACTCAACTAACACTTTGCGATAATTAGCACGCGACTCGCTAGAACCTAGCGTATTAATTTCTAAAGTAATATTTTTTAGACATAGATGTTGCCATAACGCATATGTGATGGCAATAAGTTCTGCATCAGTCTTGGCATTATCTGTGCCAAAAACCTCGGCACCGATTTGATGAAATTGTCGATAACGTCCTTTTTGTGGGCGTTCGTGGCGAAACATTGCCCCTTGATAGAAAACTTTTTGAATGCCTGTTCTTGGCAGGTTGTGTTCAATCATAGCGCGCACTATGCCCGCGGTATTTTCGGGTCTAAGGCTAAGCGATTCACCACTTGCATCTGTCCAAGTGTACATTTCTTTTTCAACAATATCAGTAGCTTGACCGATTGCACGACAAAAGGTGTTGGTTTTTTCCACAATCGGTGTGCGAATATTTTTAAAGCCGTAAGTAATGAAAATGTCAAATATAATTTTTTCTAGCGATAACCACAAGTCGCAGTCTTGGGGTAGGCAATCGTTCATGCCACGAACAGCACTGATTTTATTTGACATTGCTAGTTAGAATAATAAATTGGATTTATTTTACTATGGTTTATTAATCGCTAATAGAATTCGGAACATGCCCTGTTGCTACGTGTTCACAGGCTGATTGACAATGTTTGCTTTGATCGTCAAAAAAAATATCAGCACCAAATTTTTTTAAAAATATGCCTTTATCAAGTCCGCCTAAAAAGAAAAATTCGTCAATGCGAATATTCCAAGCGCGTAGCGTTTTAATTACACGTTCGTGTGCGGGGGCGGCTCTAGCAGTTACTAAAGCAGTTCTAATTGGGTTATTTTTTTCTGCAAAAGCGGATTGAATATTGTATAAGGATTGTAAGAAATTTTTAAATGGACCTGATTTTAATTCGATATTAGCTAATTTTTTTTCACTTGCCGAAAAAGCATCTAATCCTTGCTTTTGAAAAACTTTTTCGGCTTCATTAGAAAATAACACTGCATCACCATCAAAGGCAATACGCAGTTGTGTTTTATGTACATCTTTTGTGCTAGAAGCAATAATTGAGGCTGCGGCAAAGCCAGATTCTAGTGCTTTTTGCACATCTTCATAATTACTCGATAAAAACAAATCTGCTTTAAAAGCATCTAATAAATAATATGTGCTTTCACCGCCTGTAAATGCTGCTCTAGTAATATTTAAGTTGTAAAACTTAATAGAGTTAAAAATACGCAAACCTGTGTCCGCGCTATTGTGAGAAAGCAAAATTACATCAATTGGTGTTTTTTTGGTGTTTAATTTTAGTAGTTTTTCGACCAGCATAAAACCAACGCCTTGTTTTAATATGACTTCTTCATTTTCTTGTTGGTGTTTGGCATAGGCTTCAATGCCTTGTTCTGTAAAAATTTTATGTGATTCATCTAGGTTAAACAATGCTCTTGACGAGATAGCCACAACTAGTTTTTCATCTGTATTTTTTGTCATTGTGTTTGCCATGTTAATCCTTGGTATTCTTTGAGGCAATATTCTAGCCATTTTTGCATAAAAATGTTAGTATCCCACAATGTGTTTATATCTCTACATTGTGCAAGATAGGGGCGTGCGGATAACACTTCTAAGAGTTTGGCATCAAAATATACTTTAAATTGAATATCAGGACGATTTAGCGTATCAAATTTATGTGTTAGTATAAAAGTGGCTGTGTAGGGGGTTTTGACTTTAACAAACAGGTATAAATCTTGTTTATCGTGGTGGCGTATTACGCTATTATGCGTGATTTTTCTAAGCCTTGGGATAAACTTCAAAATTTTGCAATAATTTGATTCAAACAACTCTAAGAGTTCATTGTAAGTTTTTGCATTATGTTTTGTATATAGCGATTTTAGCGTGTTATCCATTGTGTTTCATAACTGAGATGACCATTATCAAATAGTGTGTAATAGTTAAAGCCAATACGTTTTTCATTATTAAACTGCAATGCAGTTGACGGACAAGCAATAATCTTTAAGCCATTTTTGCTAAATTCTGCCGCCTCGTGCGCATGCCCAAATAATGTGACTCGGATTTTAGGGTATTTATCCAATACTTTAAACAAATCTTGCGGGTTTTTCAAAGACAAAGCATCATTCCAAGTGCTATTCATAGGCACAATAGGGTGGTGCAAAACAATAATAATATGTTTATTTTTTGAGTTTTGTAATTGTGCATCTAATTTTGTTAGTGCTTGTGTGGTAACGAAACCACTGGTCTGATGCATTTGTACAGAGTTAATTTGCACAATATCCCAAGAGCCTAGTGTAATAGTGTCAAACAAATATGCGCCTAGTTCGGTTTTAAAATTGCCTAAATTGTCATGATTGCCAGCAATGGCGAAAATATCAGTTGTAATTGGCGTTAGAATTTGTTTTAACTTTTGATAAGATTGACACGTTCCATGATGTGTTAAATCACCAGTAATTAATAGCGCATCATTTTTTAATGTGGTGATTCTTGCAACAATTTTTTTAAGGCTTGCTTGGCTGTTGACCCCCATTACTTGGGTATTATCATCAATATGACAATCGCTAATTTGGACAAAATGCTTCACTCTACACTAATAAAATTTACTCGTGGACTAACATTAGTTAATAATTCATAACTGATTGTATTGCTATGTTGTGCAATGGTTTCAACCCGCAGTTTTTCATCACCCCATAAAATTGCCATATCATTAATAGCCACTTTGACATTACTAACATTTACCGCAATCATATCCATTGATACACGTCCTACTAACGGGCATAAAGTATTGTTAATCAGCACAGGGGTATTATTGTTTGCATGTCGAGGATAACCATCGCCATAGCCTATGGCAACGATAGCAATAGTGCTTGGTTTATCGGCTGTCCAAGTCGCGCCATAACCAACAGACTCGCCCGCTTGTAGGGTTTTGATAGAAATAATAGGTGCTAAAAGTTGCATCACTGGTTTAAGGGTAAAACTATCATCACTAAAAGGCGAAACACCATATAACATAATTCCAGGGCGCACGATATTAAAATGTGATTCTGGCAATGTTAAAATGGCGGCAGAATTTGCCATAGAGCGATTATTTTCATTTTGTGTTATCGTGTTAAACAACTTGAGTTGGGTTTGGTTCATTAGGTGATTTAATTCATCTGCACAAGCAAAATGACTCATTACGCATTCAATATTAATCAGCGGATTGGATTTAAAATCTGTGTAGCACTGTTGATACTCTTTAGTCGATAGCCCGAGTCTGTGCATTCCAGTATCAAGTTTTAGCCAAATGCCCAAAGTTTGCATGCTATTGTTAATTAGTGCGGTTTGTGACATGTGATGCACCACGCATTGGCAATTTAAATCTATGGATTGCTGTAATTGCTCATCAGAATAAACCCCTGATAGCAACAAAATAGGCTTGTTGCTTATTTGTCTGAGTATTTGTGCCTCTTGCAACTCGCTAACCGCTAAAACGTTAGCATTTTCAAGTATTGGGGCAACTAAATTTAGGCGATGACCATAGGCATTTGCCTTTACTACTGCAACAATTTTTGCTTGTGGTGCATATTGTTTGACAACAGATAAATTATGCAATAATGCCGATTGAGAAATGGTTGCAATAGCCGACATACTGACGTGTGGATTTTAAAAATAAACTAAAACTCTTCTGCGTCGAAATTTACCCCACTATTAGCATAGGCTGCATCTATCATTGCATCATCGGGGATATTTTGTGTCATTGAATTAGGTGCTAAATCTTCAAAGCGTGTATATTGACTAATCCAAGCAAGTTTGATGTTGCCAGTTTCGCCATTGCGATGTTTGGCAATTTTTAAATCTGCTTTGCCAATTTCTTCGGGGTTGCTGTAATTTTCCTCATGATATTGCTCATCGCGATAAACAAATGCAACAATATCCGCATCTTGCTCAATCGAGCCTGATTCACGCAAATCCGCCATTTGCGGTATACGTCCTTTATTGGCTTTGGGGCGCGATTCAACACCGCGATTAAGTTGCGATAGAGCAATTACAGGCACGCCAATTTCTTTGGCTAGTGCTTTAAGTGAGCGTGAGATTTTAGATATTTCTTGTGTGCGGTTCTCATTTCTATCATACACTGTCATCAATTGTAAATAATCAACCATTATTAATGCTAATTCGGGATACTGTCTTTTGATGCGACGCGCTTTTGCGCGCACCTCGGTTGGACTAACAGATGGCGTTTCATCAATTAGAATATTGTTTTCTTCTATTGCCTTGGTGGCATGTGCAAAACTACCCCAATCGGTTTCTGTCATTTCTCCAGAGCGAATTTTTCTACTATCAATATGACCAAAAGCAGAAATTATTCTAAGCACTAATGTATCAATTGGCATTTCTAGTGAAAATACTAATACGGGTTTGCTTTGCTCAATTGCCACATTGCTAACAATATTCATTGCCAAAGCGGTTTTACCCATCGATGGACGACCTGCAATAATAATTAAATCTCCATTTTGCAAGCCCGAGGTTTTTTTATCTAATTCGCTAAAACCAGTTGCTAGCCCTGTTAATCCGCCTTGATTCTCTGCCCATTTGTGTGCTAAATTCGTTACATCTTTAACTACCTCTTTAACATTCACAACATCTTGTTTGCCGCGATTGATTTGTTCTGCAATAGAAAATATTTTTTGCTCAGATAAGTCGATTAACTCTTGTAATTCTATGTCTTTTGGGTTGTAAGCTTTATTAGCAATTTCATTACTAATTTGAATCAATTGCCTATAAACCGATAACTTGCGTACATGTTTAGCATAGGCTTGAATATTAGAAATACTTGGGGTGTCGTCAGCAATTTGTGCCAGATAAGAAAAACCACCTACAGTCTCTTCGTCAGCAGTTTTTTTTAATCTTTCTTTAACCGTGAGAATATCTGCAGGTTGCTCATGTTCTAATAAAAATTCAATTGCTTGAAAAATAATGCGGTGTGAGGCATTATAAAAATCGTTTGCATTTAGTATGTCTGCTACTTGTTCCCAAGATTCGTTATTTAATAGCAAACCACCGAGCACCGATTGCTCTGATTCGGTTGAATTTGGGGGTATAGTGTTTTGCATGAGCCACAAAAAGATATAAAAAAAGCCTCAAAAGAGGTTTTTTTATTTTAACTGATTTGTTTAATCTTTGGTTGTTTTGTAATTAATCAAATACAGTAGATATTAAAAAACCCTCATTAAGAAGGTTTTTAATATCAGTCGTAAGTTGTTATTTTATTTTTTCCGTGGCTTCAACCACCACCTTAATATCAGCTGATATATCAGCATGTAATACCACATTAACATCATATTCACCAACGTGATGAATAACCTCAGACAAGTTGATTTCACGTTTTTTAACTTTATGACCTGTTGTTGCTAAACTTGCAACAATATCTGCGGTTGTTACAGACCCAAATAACTTACCTTTTTCACTAGCATTTGCTTTAATTACACAAACTGCGCCTGCCATAGCGTTTGCCTTATTTTGTGCTATTTTAATCGCTGCTTGCTCTTTTGCTTCTAGTTCAGCTCTTATGCTTTCAAACTCTGCTAGATTAGCCTTTGTTGCTGGTTTTGCCTTGCCCTGTGGAATGAGAAAATTACGCGCATAACCCGCTTTAACATTTGCCACATCGCCTAGACCGCCCATTTTCCCGATTGTCTCTAATAAAATTACTTGCATAATGATCTCCTATTTTTTGTGCTTGTCGGTGTAAGGAATCAGCGCTAGGAATCTGGCACGCTTGATTGCAGTGGTTAATTGGCGTTGAAATTTAGTGCTTGTGCCTGTCATTCTTGATGGTGTAATTTTGCCACTCTCATCAATGTTTTTTAGCAAAATATCCACATCTTTATAGTCAATTTCTTTAACTCCCGCTGCGGTGAAACGACAAAAATTGTTGGTTTTAATTTGGGGTCTGCGTTTTCTTTTTTGTTGCTTAGCCATACATAATCTCCTATTTTATATTCTTATTCTCATTTGAATCTTTGGCTTTCATCATTACCGAAGGCTTGGTAATTGCTGATTTTTTAGAAATGACTAAGTTTCTTAAAATCGCATCGTTAAAACGGAAGTTGTAATTCAATTTATCAAGCGTTTCTTGAGTGCATTCAATGTTTAACATTAAATAATGTGCTTTGTAAATTTTGTTAATTGGATAAGCAAGGTGTTTGCGACCCCAGTCCTCTTCGCGGTGAACTTTGCCGCCATCAGAACTAATCATATCTCTATATTTGCTTATCATCGTCTCAACCTGTTCGGATTGGTCAGGATGCACAATCAGCGTAATCTCATAATGTCTCATGAGTATTTCTCCTTATGGTTTATTAAAAATAAGCTTGCTAAGTTGTTACCTAGTCAAGCAAGGGAGCGCTTATTATACACTCATGCCCCTTTATTGCAATTAAAGGCGATATGATATACAATCAACAGGATAGGGGAGTCATTATGCAAAAAGATAAAGAAATCGTTTATATTTTGACCAATCCAGCAATGGAAGGTTATATAAAAATAGGTCATACTACCAAAAACTTATCGCAAAGACTCAAAGATCTTGACAATACCAGTATCCCTATGCCTTTTGAGTGTGAATTTGCCATTGAAGTTGATGATGCAAAACAAGCGGAAAGATTAATGCATGAGGCTTTTGATAATATGAGGGTTAATCCTCGCAGAGAGTTTTTTGAAATGAGCCCAACAGGAGCCATTGCAGCGTTGAGACTAACAGGTGGCGAAGAGGTTGATTTGCATGCAGACGAATCTTTAGATGCCTCAGATGTTGAGGTGCGAGAAAAATTGAAAAGAAGAAAACCGTTTAATTTTACGATGCTTGGTATTGTCATAGGCAGTGAGTTATATTTCAAACTAGACCCAGATATAAAATGCATAGTTAAAGGCAATAATAAAGTAGAATTTGAAGAAAATGAGACAAGCCTATCAGGTTCTGCTATTACCTTGTTAAGAAAGAAATTTGGTTATAAACTTACAAATGCAAGTGGAGCTGATTATTGGTGTTTTGATGGTGAAACTCTATATGCAAGACGCATAAGGCTTGAAAATGAGTAAGATGCCCGAGGTTAAGCATATATAGTAATTGGCGCAAAAAATAGATATATTTTGTGCGTTTTTGAATAGTGTTATTAACAGCATATAGCGGGTTTTTGAGAGTTTTCAACAGTAAGGCAAGATGTGGAAAGATTATCCATACTTGAAAGACTGAAAAAGGGGATATAAAACAACATAGTTTAATACCTATATCGCAAAACCATAAAAAAAGCAACATAGCTTAATACCTATATCGCAAAACCACAAAAAAAGCAACATAGATTAATACCTATGTTGAAAAAATAAAAGAATTTAACCACACAAAAAATCAAAAAACCACATTATGAAAATAAGCCAAATACTGCAAGATACCAACTACAAACTAACCCGATTTAAACCCGAATACATTACAGAAATAGAATCGCTTATTTTTCAAAAAGAGCACAGAGGCAAGCAGGCAAATTTTATAAATTGCTTAGTGCGTAAAAAAGCTATTCAAATCAAACCAGAAGAAGTTATAAGACAGTTGTTTTTATTATCTTTGCATAAAAATTATGCTTATCCTTATAGCCGTATGCAAGTTGAATTTTCAGTTTATTTTGGCAGAGAAGTTAAAAGGGCTGATATTGTTATTATGGACAAACTTCAGCCAACAATTCCCTATATTATCGTAGAAGTTAAAAAACCAACATTAAAAGATGGCAAAGAGCAATTAAAAAGTTATTGTAATTCTACTGGCGCCACAATGGCTGTTTGGAGTAATGGTGACCAAAATATTTATTATCATCGTAAAGACCCAAATTATTTCGAGCCAATCCCTGATATTCCGCTTGCAACCCAACAATTAAGAGATGTTTTAAAAGAGCAATTTACTATTGATGATTTAATCCAAAAAGACATTTTAAAAACCCAAAAACGCAGCCTTAAAAATATTGTGCTCGATATGGAAGATGAGGTTTTAGCAAATGCAGGGGTTGATGTATTTGAAGAAGTTTTTAAACTAATTTTTATTAAACTTTTTGATGAATTACAAAACACTAGAAAACTCACCAAAACCCTAGAATTTAGAAACTATGGCGAGAGCGATAGCGAATTAAAACAAAAAATAGAAAAATTATTTACTGATGCCAAACAAAAATGGGACGGTATTTTTGAACAAGACGATACGATAGAACTAACCCCATCACATTTATCAGTTTGCGTATCGTCCTTACAAGATGTAAAG
>CALFDA010000028.1 GCA_937950605.1 uncultured PS1 clade bacterium
CCTTTTGAGGCTTACGCCAAAACAAGATTGATTCGATGCAAAGGAATGAATAACAAAGTAAGTTTGAATTACATCTTATAAGAGTGTGAATTTAGGTTTAATAATAGAGGGCAAAATCTTTATCAGATTTTGCTTATAGAGTTTAGAAAAAGAGTGCTGAGTAGTTAAGAGTCTTGGTTGATTTTGTTGCATTCTGTTTAATGTATTAATTACATCAAAGCGTACTAGTATAATTAGCACCAGAGTCCATTATATCTGTTAAAACTACAGATGATAGGTCTATGCCTAGAAGAACAATAACACAAACTTCTGATGTATTCTTCTCTATATACAAGGCATCACCAAAGTCATCTATCTGGATTCTACTTATATGCACCTGAGTTCTACCTAATGCACCGCTAATATCTATTGTGTCATCACCTATTTTAAAATCTTCAATAATACTGAAATGTTTTGCAATGTCAGATGGGTCAACAAACTGATCAAAAGTAAAATCATCAAAACCTTCACCGCCTTGCAAATAATTTATACCGCGTCCACCATATATAGTGTCATCACCTGCTCCACCTATGATCACGTCATCACCATCGAACCCTCGAAGAGTGTCATCACCTGCTCCACCCATTATCACATCATTAAAATTAGTTCCCTGATACGTAATACCGACATTAGCTGTGCTTCTATCTTCATAGGAACCCTGTGAAGGGTCTATCTCATCAAATTTGTGTTTTATTTGTTCTACTTGTTCATCGGGTATTTCAATATCACCCTGTCCGTTTTCTTGTAGATAATCTATGTAATCATCTAACTCATCTTTAGTCTTGTGTTCAACTTCTAAATCTGTGCCATCTTCTTGAGTTTTTATAACAACGTAACTATCATCACCAAATTTAGTGACATCTACATGCTTTCCGTTTTCATCAACTATTACAAGCTCTTCACCATCTTGGGATACAGTAATAGTTCCATCACCATTATCTTGGATGTCAAATACTTGACCAGTCTCTTTATGTGTGGCTTGGTAAGTGCTATCACCAGTCTTAGAGATATTGTAATCTTTTACAGCATCAGTTAACTTCCCCCCCCCCCGCATGCTTGTAGTAGCATTATGAGTGGTAATAGATATAATGTTTTGATGCTTTGCTTTGGATAGTTTTTGTTTGTTTTCATTGTCTACTGCTTGAAGTTTATTTAATGGATATGATATTATAAATCAACACAAATCATAATGTTGGAAAATAAATTTTTGGCAACACCAAGACGCTTGTTAAAGTTTTCAAGAGCATGGCGCACGTCAAATACATCTAACACCGTTGCCTGAAACAAACACCTTGTTTTCTGAACTCATTACTGGTGCGATGCTGTTCATAGGCAATATAAGCAATAGCACAATCAATGACTACTTGCTCGGTTTTATCATCAACCTTGTTTTTAAGATTAGGCATACCGATTATTGTTGATTAAAGCATCTCGCCTTGTTCTTTAAGTTCTTGATAGTGATAAAAGGTATCTCTTGAGACACCCATTATTTTGCAAGCTTTAGACACATTGCCGAGTTCCTCGGCAAGATTTAACAAACCAATTCATCTAGTGTCATAGTCGTATTGACAAATGCTTTCATGCGTTTTAACAATGCAAATGCCTTCTCTATTGGATTAGTATTATTTATCATGAGTATTTTCTCCTATATTATTAAAAGCTCTAACACCTTTAAATTTTAGAGATGGCACTCACTCTATTGTGAGTGATTGTTAGGTTGGGGTTGTTGCAACTAAATCTTGCTAACCCTAACATATGTGCAACATTTGTAATCTCCTATTGACTTTCATGATAAAAGTCTTGATAATACCACCCCGCATGGTTATGTAGCTCAGTTGGTTAGAGCACAGCATTCATAATGCTGGGGTCGGTGGTTCAAGTCCACCCATAACCACCATATATAACAAGGGTTTAAAGCATTTTTACCCTTTCAATACAAAAATCAAAATACCACTGCTTTAAAAATCCAAAGGCTTTAGGCTAGTGATTTTTTCTAAATGCTCAGGCGAAAGGTGAGCATATCTCATTGTCATTTTTAGGTCTGCGTATCCAAGCGTTCGGCTAAGTGTCAAGATGTCGTCACCATTCATCATAAAGTGGCTAGCGAATGAATGCCTTAAAATATGACTTGCTTGCCTCTTCAAATGCCGCTATCCTTTAAAACATGTTTAAATGTAGAATATGCGTCTGTGAATGGCAATGCTTGTAATACTTCTGCTTCTAATGCCTTGGTAATTGGTAGTTGCTATTTTTATTATTGGTTAAAAATATATGTTGTTTTTTGATTTGTGATGTTTCCAGATTCTGATCCTTACGCCACTGTATGCCTGTGTTAGGCAGATTTTGGCTATCAAATAAGCCGATTTCGAACGTTTCTCCAACAAACCAAGTAATAGGTGCATATCGTCAATACTAAGATATGATAATTCCACTTCGTTTATTTTGAGTTTCTTAACCCCTTTGATTGGGTTGTTATAGATTTCATCTAATCTCGTTAGTTCATTAAATACACCATTTAAAAACACCTGATAATTGAGTGTATTGGCGCAAATATCAGTGCGTTTGCTCTATATTCTAATGGAGTTTTTAGTTATATCGCATAGCTTAGGATTGCCAATAATCTGACTTATTACATACAGTTGCTGAGTGCGGTTTTTTACTATCCTTGAGACTTTTGCCATGATAGTTAAACCACAATTTAATAAGTTCGTTTAGTCGTCTTTGGTCTTTTGTTTTAGCCTAAGTGTCCAATCGTTATCTTTGCGCCTTTCATTCAAGACATAATCCTCAAAACATTTGGCTTCGGTTTTGCTGTCAAATAACCGTTTGTAGCGTTTGCCATTCCGTCCACCTATACGGACATCAGCAAGACAGCGATTATCTTTTTTGCGTATCACTTTTTAAAAAGTTGCTGATTATTTTAAAAGTGTGTTGAATAAATAGTAATAATGGTGTAATCAATAATATATCTAGTTGGCATTTCTATTGGCAAATTAATGTCACCAACCGTTATAACCATTACAATTATAACAATGCTTACTATGTAGGCTGTAACTTTACCTATTTCCAGCAAATCCTCTGACAAGTCAACACCTTGTTTGCTTTAAATGCAGTAAATACAGTAACAAAAATTACAACAAATAATACTAAAAAATACACAATATTACTTGTTTAGTCTTTTTCTTTTTCTTTTTCTTTTTCTTTGTGTTTGTGTTTGTGTTTGTGTGCGTTGTAAGCGTAAGCTCCACCAATAACAGCACCAGCAATAATGCCGATGGGATTAGCGGCTAAAGCACCAATAGCCATCCCCCGACTATTGTGCCTTCTGCAACTTCTCCTTTAACTGTCTTTAAATGCTCTTTACAGTATTTTTGATTTTGTTCAGCCATATTGCTACACTGGATAGTGTTTTTTCGTATTGACATTGCATGCTATCTTATTCCTTTATTTAAGCAATTTTATTCGACTCCTCCTGTTTATAATAAATGTATCTATTTGGTCGCCCGATGTTTTGCCAGTCATTAGCTACAAAGTGTATTCAGGGAATTGCTGACATAGTTTTTGCAAAATTTCACCACTTGGGCTTTTTAATCCTAATTCATATTGCTGATATGTTGAATATCCACGCCCTATTAGTTCAGCCATTTTGACCTACGTCATATTTTCGGTTTTTCTGATTAATTTTAATTTCTCTAATGTTTCCACTTGCTATAACGGAATTATGGCAATATTGCCACTACTTTTAAAAAATAATTTAAAAAAGTATTGACACTTACAATAGCTAGTTAAAAAACAACAAATAATACAAAAACAGCGAACAATTGTAGCACAATACAAGCAATCATTAATTTAGACAACACAGAATTAAATAGAATCAACTGGAATTTACGTGCAACAACCCCAACCCAATCTAACAATCACTCACAATAGAGTGAGTGCCATCTCTAAAACTTAAAGGTGTTAGAGCTTTTAATAATATAGGAGAAAATACTTATGATAAATAATACTA
>CALFDA010000029.1 GCA_937950605.1 uncultured PS1 clade bacterium
AAATCCTCCGTGTCGGTGTATTGTAGCAGACTATCGCCTAAACGCAAATCACAACTCATCAACCACAATCATGGTGCGTTCATTCATTGTAGCAGACTATCGCCTAAACGCAAATCACAACTTCTTGACAGCCTCCTGATATTCCTCGTCTATTGTAGCAGACTATCGCCTAAACGCAAATCACAACTGGATAAAGATGAATAACGCTCGTATAAATATTGTAGCAGACTATCGCCTAAACGCAAATCACAACTCAAGCAACGCAGCAGCGTTTGGCGTTTAATTGTAGCAGACTATCGCCTAAACGCAAATCACAACAATAGAACTTTGGAATGGTGCAATAATCTATTGTAGCAGACTATCGCCTAAACGCAAATCACAACGCTTCAGTTGCAGTTAGGTTTTTGGTAGATATTGTAGCAGACTATCGCCTAAACGCAAATCACAACACGATAAGTGGTTATTGGACGCTCTACATAATTGTAGCAGACTATCGCCTAAACGCAAATCACAACAATACAGCAGTATCTAACAACAGCATTACAATTGTAGCAGACTATCGCCTAAACGCAAATCACAACCAAAAATTACGCGAAGGAAACGCAGATAATATTGTAGCAGACTATCGCCTAAACGCAAATCACAACTTGATAAAAATTCTAAAAAAATTAATACTTTATTGTAGCAGACTATCGCCTAAACGCAAATCACAACTGTGAAATTGCAGCAAACCATTCGGGTATATTGTAGCAGACTATCGCCTAAACGCAAATCACAACCAAAAGCTGGAAGTGGTGAAATTGCCAAAAATTGTAGCAGACTATCGCCTAAACGCAAATCACAACGAAAAAATGGAGCATTATTCACTAAACAGAATTGTAGCAGACTATCGCCTAAACGCAAATCACAACAGCTGTGCAGGGAGGAGATTCCGGCGATCTATTGTAGCAGACTATCGCCTAAACGCAAATCACAACAATTAGGGCAAGAAATAGACACAGAGCAAATTGTAGCAGACTATCGCCTAAACGCAAATCACAACTCACATGACAAGAAATAGTCCGTCACATGAATTGTAGCAGACTATCGCCTAAACGCAAATCACAACTAATTTTTAAGGAGCAAAAATGACTATTGAATTGTAGCAGACTATCGCCTAAACGCAAATCACAACCACTGTCGCCAACTCTTGCCAACGCTTTAATTGTAGCAGACTATCGCCTAAACGCAAATCACAACCAAAACTTGTTTATCCTATGTATTTCAGGATTGCAAATACTACGGCAAAAATACCACTACTAACCACCAAAGGATACCAGTGACTTTCTTTGTTGATTTTTGCCGTTTCTGCAATTAACTTTGCAATTTCTGCGTCTACTTTTCTGTTTTCTTGTTCAGTCATAAAAATACCTTATTTGTAAGTAAAAGAACGATTGCGATAACAACAAACAGCAACCAAACCACAGATTACAATAGACTATCGCCTAAACGCAAATACGACTTTATTTTAGGCATTAAAAAGGCTCCCAACCTGCGAAGCCCCCCCAACTTGCGCTGGGAGGGCTTCTAGGTATCGTTATAAAAAACGTTGCCTAACGAAAAATACATCTCATTGGTATGAAAAGCAAATTCTTAAGCGATAGTCTGCTACAATCAATAGGTCCGCATTATAACTAAAAAAATGTAGGGTGGTATTACTTTTTTAATAAAAAAACATCAATATTTGCATTTTAGGGTTAAAAAGACACTGATTTTAATTATCGCTTGTGCAAATCACAACAACTATTAGGGTATAGGTGCAGTTGAGAAATTATCCGCTATATGTTGCGGATATGCAAGTTTTATAAAAACTATACCTAATAGTTGAAAACATAATTTTTTGATGTATAATTCAAGCATGGACTTTAAAAGTCTAAAAAAATTGTTGCAATTTATTGTAGACAATCAAGAATTAATATGGTGGTACAGAACACTTATATTTATAATGCTTATGCATGCATTAACATCATTCATTAACACTATTTTTTAGAATAAGGAAATAATATGAAAAAAGTATTAGGTTTAGATTTAGGCAGTAATTCAATTGGTTGGGCATTGATGAGCGAGGAATATGGTGAAGTTAAGCAAATTACAGGGTTAGGCTCACGTATTTTTAATAAGGCTGTAAAAGAAAAAACACCGACACCTAAAAACCAAAAACGCCGAAATATGCGACTTGGACGTAGGGTTTTACAACGCAGAGCAAGACGCAAGCAAAAAATGATAAATTATTTAATATCGCTTGATTTACTTCCTCGAGAATTAAGCAATAATTTTGGACAAGAAAAATTACTTAATGAATTAGGAAACCCTTACGAGCTTCGTGCTAAAGGATTATATGAGCAACTAGAGCCTTATCAATTTGGCAGGGTTTTGTTGCATTTTGTAGCAAGACGCGGATTTTTATCCAGCAAAAAACAAATTTCTGGAAACCTGATAGACGACCCTGATACACAAGCCTATTTATCAACACTTGATAGCAAACCAACTAAAGACGAGGAAGGACAAGTTAAAGCGGATATTGCCAAAGTTCGTCAGGCGATTAAAGATAATCACGCTAAAACCTTAGGCGAATATTTATTTAAGCGTGAAACTGGCAAGGTTAAACGCAATCGCTCGCATGATGGCGGACACCTGCGCACTGATAGAGCAATGTATAAAGAAGAATTGCATAAAATTTGGCACAAACAACAATCATATTTTGATTTGCCAAGTAATTTTATTGCTGAAATAGAAAAAATCATTTTCTATCAGCGTCCTTTAAATCTGAAAAAAGATAGAGTGGGTAGATGTACTTTAGAGCCTAGGCATTATCGCGCTAATATGGCAAGGTTAGAATTTCAAGAATTTAGATACTTACAAGATGTGAATATCTTGAAGTATTGTGATAATCACACTCAGAGATGGATTGAATTAAAGGGTGAGCAAAAAAACAAATTAATAAATTATCTTAAATCTCACCCAAAAATCAAAATTGATGTGATAAGAAAACAATTAGGTTTAGATAAGCATACCAAAATAAATTTAGAAGTAAAAAATTTAAAAGGCAATATTACCGCTTGTAAGATTCGTGATGTGATTGGTGATGTTTGGGATAAATATTCAAACGAAGAACAAAATCAATTATTTGAAGATTTATTTACTATTAAGGAAAAATCAGCACTTAAGAAGCGCTTAATTGAGTATTGGGGTTTTGAAAAACTAACCGCTGTAAAGTTGTGTTTGATCGAGTTTGAACCAGGGCATGCTAATATTTCGCTAAAAGCCATTAGAAAAATCTTACCATTTTTGCAACAAGGTTTAATTTACAGCAAAAAAGACACCGATACAGGAGAGCTTGGAGCCCTACAAGCCGCAGGTTATCAAGACGATGAGAAAAATACAAACATTAAAGTTTGTGATAAATTACTCGCACCACCAGAAACTTCAAACCCAATTGTAAATAAAGGTTTGCACGAGTTGCGCCGTGTGGTTAATGCTATTATCAAACAACATGGCAAACCAGATATTGTGCGTATTGAAATGGCGCGTGATTTGGAGATGAACACCACGCGTTATAAGGACAATGAAGCACAACAAAATAAAAACAAAAAATCCAACGAAGAGGCAGAAAAAGAATTTTTATATTACCACCCTAAGCGTAATTATGCTAATAAAGAGGAAAAACTAAAATATAGATTATGGAAAGAGCAGGAAATGGTCTGTGTTTATAGTGGTACACATATCGGTATTAGACAATTATGGACGGACAGTGTAGAGATTGACCATATTGTTCCAAAAAGTTTGTGTCTTGATAATTCTTATATTAACAAAGTCGTATGTCTAACATCAGAGAATCGGATTAAAGCACAGAAAACCCCTATCGATGCATGGGGCAATGATGAAGGTAAATGGTATCAAATTACAAAACGAATCGAAAAGTTTTATCCTGATAGACCACGAAAAAAATACCGTAAAAATTCTACCCACCCTAAGAAAAAACAGTTTTTTATGCGCCAAGAAGATATATCTAAGAAATATGGAATGACATCGTCTCAACTTAATGATACGCGTTATATTTCAAAACTAGCTATAGAGTACTTAGAAAAATTAGGTTGTGATGTATCAGTTACTAAAGGCTCAATAGTGGCAGAAGTACGAAGTCAATGGGGCTTAAATAGTGTTATTGGGCAAACAAATAAAAAAGAACGCACTGACCATCGTCATCACACTGTTGATGCTATTGTTATTGCCCATATCAATAGAGAACTTCATAACAGAATGACACAGGCAATCAAACATAGCGAAAAAACAGGTGAAAAATTTAGGTTGCCACCGCCTAGAGAAAACTTTAGGGCAGAGGTTAAAGAAAAATTAAAACATGTAATTGTATCACATGCGCCACAACGAAAATTATCAGGCGCTTTGCATGAAGAAACAGGCGCGGGTTATGTTGCTAAACATGGTGGACTGGTGTACCGTAAAACACTCAGCCCAGAATTTACCACTAAAAATGCTATGAGTATTGTTGATGAGCAAGTTAAAAGTATCGTTTTAGAGCATATTGCAAATCATAAAGATGCTAAAGAAGCATTTAATGAGGAAAACTTAAAAACTTTGAAGTTAGGAAAAAACCCGATAAAACGCGTGCGAGTTTTACAATCTAAAGTTAAAACCAGCAAAAACAAAACCGCTGAAGACATATTAAAAAAATCCAAGTTTGGCGTTAAAGACAAATCAGGCAAGATTTTTAAATATATGGCGTATGGCAATACCCATCACGTTGAAATTATCCAAAATATTAAAACTGGCGAAATTAAAGGCGAGTTTGTTACTATGATGCAAGCCTCGCATCGAGCAAAAGGTATTAATATGCAAAAACAACCAATTATTAAAACTAACCATGGGCAAGATTGGCAATTTTTAATGGCACTACATATTAATGATACGGTTAGTATTGAGAAAAACGGTGAAAGAATATTTTACAGAGTGCAAAAACTAGAAATGCCTAGAACGATTAATTTAAGACTTAATACAGCATCAACGCTAGAAAATAAAGATGAAGGATTAAGATTTTCCATTAATGCGAAAAACTTTAATAAATACAAAATAAAATTACGCAAAGTCAATGCTATCGGCGAGCTAATTGATGATTAAACGCATTGTTGAGGTATCAAACCCTAGTTATTTGCACCTGAAGAACAAGCAACTGCTTATTGAGCAAAATCATCAAGTAATAGCACAAGTTCCGATTGAAGATATTGGTGCGCTAATTTTAGAGCATAGTGCCATCAATATTACCCAGCCTTTGATTATTGAATGTCAAAAGCATAATGCAAGCATTATTTTTTGTGATGAAAAGCATCTACCATATTCCACAATTTTGCCGCTAGCAGAAGGCAATAAGTTACATCAAAAAATCCTCAAGCAACAAATTAATATCACCGAGCCTGTGCGTAAAAATTTGTGGAAACAAGTTATACAACACAAAATCACCAATCAAGCCAACACACTTAAACGCTTTGACAAGCCTTTTATGTATTTGCAAAAATTAAGCAACGAAGTTAAATCGGGTGATACAACAAATCGTGAAAGTTTGGCAGCACAGTATTATTGGAGGGCATTGTTTGGCAAAGATTTTGTGCGCGACCAAAATGCCGATGGGGTAAATGCTATCTTAAATTATGGCTATGCAATTATTCGGGCAATGATTGCTAGGGGCATTGTGGCAAGCGGTTTGCATCCTGCTATTGGCTTGTTTCACCACAATCAATATAATGGTTTGTGTTTGGCAGATGATTTAATGGAGCCATTACGCCCTTGGGTAGATAATGTTGCCTACCAACTGCATCAAGAGAATGCAAATATTAGTATCACTCAAGAAGTCAAAACTCCTTTTTTGAATTTAATTAGTGAGAATGTTAAATTTAAAAATAAACAAATGCCTTTGATGGTGTCTATAAATTATCTAATGGCAGATTTAAAGCGAAATTTTGCCAAAGAAAGCAAAACCATAGTTTATCCAAAAAAATAATTTTTTCTCATAAA
>CALFDA010000030.1 GCA_937950605.1 uncultured PS1 clade bacterium
GATTAACATGCACCTGTGCATTTTCTTCGCTGCTAGAGTGGCGTATATAAATTGAATATTGCATCATGGTAAAACCATCTTCAAGCAAAAATTTACGAAAATAGCGATAATTTTTTTTCATTTCAGTGCTATCTGTTGGCAGGTCAAATAAAACCATTGTCCACATAGTTTGCAAACCTCCAAACATTATTCTTTGGGACAAACTAGTTTTTGTGTTTCGTTTGGAAAAATCTTGCTTTAAATTCATCATTAAACAACGTATAAATACTTAAATTTTAAGGTTGTAAACACCCAGCTATCAATCAGACATCATATTTTTCATGTGCAAAAGCACATAAATTTTTTAGTCAATACCTATATTTTTTAAGTTGTTGTTGGATTTCGCTCTTTTTTAATGGCTAATTGTTTAATCATGGTTAAATAATTTTTTTCGCTAAGTATTGTTATAGCAAGTTTTTCTGCGGTTTTAATTTTATTTTGTCCCACATTTTCTCCAATCACTAAATAATTGGTCTTAGCACTTATGCTACTTGCCACTTGTATGCCGATGGATTTGGCATGTTTTTTCATTGCATCTCTTGAAGCACTCATTTTGCCAGTAAAGACAACTTTTTTACCAAATAGCGCATGGCTAAATTCAGCAACTTGATTTTTTAAAGGTGTAATTTCTAAATTAAAGTTATATTGCATTAATAATTCAAATTCTGCTTGAATATCTTGCAAGCCTGTAGCAACCGCTTGTGCAGTTAATTCGGCAAAGCCTTCAATATTCGCTATTTTCTCTAAGTTTAGGGTAAAAATATCGCTTAGAGTGCAAGACCTCAATAGGTTTTCACAATTTCCCATGCCCAATCTAACAATGCCAAAAGCTGCTAAAAAACGCCAATCTTCAATTTGTTCGGTAATAGATTTATTGCGCTCGTTGATTAAATTTTCACTAGTTTTATCGCCAAAACCCATTTGCACTAAATCATGATGCGTCAAAGTATAAATTTGTGAAATCTTACGAATGCCATGAGCATAAAGTTTTTTAATAGTAGCGATACCAAAACCGTCATTATTGCCTAATATTTTAAAAAAATATTCCATCTTGCCAATAATTTGTGCTGGACATTTCTGATGATTAACACACATTAAAAAATCAGATTCCCATTGCAAGTTTTCGCCACAACTTGGGCATAATGTTGGAATATTGGGTTTGGCGGGTTTTAATACTTTATTAATTTTAGGGATAACCAAACCAGAACGCGTTAACTCAATCACACTGCCGATGCCTAAACCTTGGGCTTTTACCAAGCCATAATGGTGTGCACTAGCACGATTAATAGTTGCGCCACTTAACAAAGTAGGTTCTAATTCTGCTACTGGGGTAATTTTGCCCGTACGTCCTACTTGTGGGGTGATTGACAAAACTTTTACTTGTGCCTTGTCTTTGTTTTCTTTAAAGGCGATTTGCCAACGATGAAATTTTCTATTTGCGCCCATGTGTTTTTTTAAAGCGTCATTTATCACTTCAAATACTACACCGTCTACATCAAAATCTATTTCATTTAAAGTGTCTTTGACGATAACATCAAATTGAGCAACTAAACTATCTATCCCGCCTATCCAGTGTGGTAGTTGATTAAAAGGCACAAACAATGCGGCTTTGTCTTTAATCGCTTGCTTGGCTTTTGCATCTAAAGCTTTTTCTTTAATTAAACTAGCTTGAAAATTACGCGGATATTCAAAATCCATTGATAGATGTTTTTCAAAATAACTTTTTTGCACTACAATCTCACCTGCACCCTGTCCGCGCTTGGCATTCTTATAGACTTGCAAACCTCTATAAAATACACGACTAATATCGCTGCCTTTTTTACCATCACCACGCGTGTAAAGGCGCATGCCATCATCATAACCAGCAAAACCATCTAGTTTAGGCGTGGCTTTAAGTTGAATAGCTTGAATATCAAAATCGATTTCAATGGCAGATTTTTTAATACGCTCAATCCATTTATTGACTTCTTGCTGAGAATACGCCTTGTCGGTCGAGAGCATTACCTCTGGCAATAAAACTTTATCAGTAGAAAATCCTATGCCTTCTGGTTCTACTGTTTGTAATAATGGGTGTTTAGGTTGTCTTTGTTTAAGTGCTGACAAATAAACAAAATCATATTCTTGGTCGCTAATGATTGGTTCACCAGCACGGTAGGTGGCATTTGCTAACTCGCAAAAATCAGCTAATTGTTCATCGCTTAACGCATCTACCAATATTTCTTGGTTGCGTATTTTGTCGATAATATATTGCGCTAAAGGCACTATTGGAATTTCTTAGCAATATCGCCCAAAAGTTTATGGCTAAAATCGATGGTTAATTGCTCGTTATGTTCAGATAAGTCGCTAAAAATCACCTCGCTTGTATTGCTATCAATTTGTTTTACAATAATTTGATAGGATTGTTTAACTGGATCGCTAAACATGCGTGAAATAATGCTATCATCTTGATCTTCAACGGCATTAATATAAAAACTAGATTCTTTTATATCTTCATCCTCGACGTTAATATTAAGTTCATCAAGTGCCCAACCGACACTCTCCCAAGTTTCGTATTTGCCTAAAGGGAATCTAAGTTTCGCATAGCCACCAACGCCTTCCATTAGGGTTACTTTGATATTTTTTTGCTTTCTATCACTAATAATTTGCTCTTTTGCACTCGCACGATCACTTCCTAAATAAAGCATAAAGCGGTACAGCATTTCTGTCTCTAAAGAATAATCTTTAGGACGAGCCTGCCAAATCGTGTTTTCATCTTCACTGCCTTTTTTAGTAGCAACCTCCTCCATGGAGTCCAAAGTAAAGTACACCTCGGTTTTATTGCCATTCTCTATTGATTCAATTCTGACTTTATATCTATCAACAATTGGTAATGTATATCTTGCTTTTATTGAGTTTTTTAAAAATGAGCGAATTAAACCTAGTGACTGGTCGGGAATGTCAGGATAGTTTTGTAAAAAATCAGTCTCCATAATGCCGATTTGTTTATCGGTTTTCTTGATTGTAAAACTATGCGATTTAAAAAAATTTCTTGCTAAATTCCACACCACCTCTGGTTTTTTATCAACTACTAACCAACGAACTTGCCCGATTCTTTTAATCTGAACATCTGTTACATCACTAACAACGCTCGCCACATTTTGTTTTTCGTTATAGATTTCATCATCTGCAAAAAAATCAATCGTGTTCTCCTGAATATCCTCGACATAATCGCTTAATCTAAGTGCATATTTCGAATCGGGTTTGGTTAAGTCTGGTGGCACTTCCAAATCGGTGACTGTTTTATCTGCATAATATCGGATATGACGCTCGCCTAATGCGCTTTCTTTTGTTGGTTTTGGTTTTTCATCAAGCAAAAAACAACCAACTAATGATAATGATAATAAAATTAAGAATGTTGTTTTAATCATGCTTTTGTCAATCCTAGTTCGGATAAATCTTGCTCTAACACTGCTTGATATGGTGAAGATAATTGTGTTAGAGGTAGGCGAATCCCAACATCACATTTGCCCATTTTGTGCATCGCCCATTTAACAGGAATTGGGTTTGACTCAATAAATAAGTGTCGGTGTAGGTTGTATAACTTTGCATCAATATTCTTGGCTAATTTTTTGTCCCCGTCAAAAGCCGCTTGGTAAGCACTTGACACTTGTGCTGGTGCCACATTTGCACTCACCGAGATACCGCCATGTCCGCCCATTAAAATAAATTCAACTGCCGTTATATCATCGCCACTATAGAGCAAAAAATCCTGTGGACAACCATCAATTAGTGCTTGTGCAACTTGTAAATCCCCTGTTGCATCTTTAATGCCAATAATGTTGTCAATAGTTGATAGGCGAATTGCTGTTTCTGGCAATAAGTCTACTGCTGTTCTACCCGGCACATTGTATAGAATTTGATCAATTTCAACCGCACTAGCAACCGTTTTATAATGCTGATACAAACCCTCTTGCGTTGGTTTATTGTAATAAGGGGTTACTAAAAGTGCGGCATCTGCACCCAAATCTTGGGCTGCCTGTGTTAATTCAATCGCCTCAAAAGTAGAATTGGCACCTGTACCAGCAATAACGGCAACACGCCCATTGGCAAAGGCGATGGTTTTTTGTATAACTTCAATATGCTCCTTTTGATTAAGTGTTGCACTTTCGCCAGTTGTTCCCATAGAAATAATTGCTTTAATGCCATTGTTAATATGAAACTCAACCAAATTTTTCAACGCGTCAAAATCCACCGAACCATCTTTAAACATAGGGGTGATTAAGGCAACCATAGCGCCTGTTAGTGGGTGTTGAATACGCATTGCGTTATTATATCTATTTTTGCACATAAGAAAACCCGCTAAAAAAATAATATTCTAACGGGTTTTTAGATTGTTTTGTGTTTTATAAGTTATAACCAACTTCCTCATGTGAAGAGACATCTAAACCTTGTTTTTCTTCCTCTGGGCTAACTCTTAGACCAACTATCACACCAACAATTTTAAGAATAATATAAGTTGCAATTGCTGTATAAGTAAAGGTTGCAACAATGCCTATAATTTGCACACCAACCTGTGAAGCAATTGTCATGCCTGCGGATAAACCCTGTCCGCTGAACAAACCTAACTCACTTGAGGCAAATATACCTGCTAAAAGTGTTCCTAAAGATCCACCTACTCCATGCACTGAAAAGACATTTAATGAATCATCAATTTTTAATTTTTGCTTAATAATAAGTGCTGCATTAAAACAAACAACACCAGCAAGAAATCCAATTATTAACGCCCCTGCGGGACCTACAGAACCCGAGGCTGAAGTAATAGTGCTTAAACCTGCGAGCATGCCTGTTGCCGCACCTAGTGCTGTTGGCTTGCCGAATTTAATCCATTCGTAAAACATCCATACCATTGTTGCAGTTGCAGCTGAAATATGGGTAACCAACATCGCCATCGCTGCATCAGCATTAGCCGCTAATGCCGCACCACCATTAAAGCCGAACCAGCCAACCCACAACATACCCGCGCCAGCAATAACCATAGTCATATTATGTGGGGGTAAAGGTTTTGCTCCAAAATCCCTGCGCGGACCCACAATCATTGCTGCAACCAAAGCAGCAACGCCTGCAGTAATGTGTATCACAGTGCCACCACCAAAATCCAATAAACCCATATCTTGCAACCAGCCACCACCACATACCCAACGTGCAACTGGTGCATACACCACAATTGACCAAAGAGCACTAAATAATAGCACAGCCGAAAACTTCATACGCTCTGCAAAACCACCTATAATGAGTACTGAAGTAATAATCGCAAATGTCATTTGAAAAAGCGCAAACAAACTTTCAGGAATATCGCCACTTAAAGAACCTTCTAAAACACCTGCAAGCATAAACTTAGAAAGACCGCCAAAATAATCGTTGCCATCAGCATAAGCGATTGAATAGCCAGCCACTAACCACAACACCGAAACAATACCCGTAATCGTAAAACACTGTGTTAACATTGACACAACATTTTTACTACGAACCAAGCCACCATAAAACATTGCCAAACCCGGCAAAACCATAAATAACATTAGTGCTGTTGAGGTTAAAATCCACGAAGTGTTTGCACCGTTTAAAGTGTTTGCGCCATTTAAATCTTGTGCAAAAACACTTATTGGTATTAGGGCTAGTAATATTAGTAATTGTTTCATTTTTCTACCCCTTCTACCCCACTGTTTAAAGCGCGTCTTGATTTGCTTCACCTGTGCGAATGCGAATCACTTTTTCGATTGGGGTAACAAAAATTTTGCCATCGCCAACCTTGCCAGAATTTGCAACACTAGTAATCACATCAATCACTCTATCTAATTTAGATGTTCTTATTGCGACCTCTAATTTAATTTTTGGCAAAAAATCCACTCGATATTCTGTGCCACGATATACTTCGGTGTGTCCCGCTTGCCGTCCAAAACCTTTTACTTCGGTTACGGTGATACCTGATATGCCCAGTTTATAAAGTGCATCTTTTACATCATCTAATTTGTGTGGCCTTAAAATTGCTGTTACAAATTTCATGTTTCTCCTTTATTTTTTAATCAAATGTCCCTCATTTTACAACGATTATCGCTTTTTTTCAAAAGTGCATTCTTAAAATCTTCTTGACTCCATTGAATGTCAAAAAATAAAGTTTTGACATTGTATCGGCATGTATCTTTATATGCTTTTTTGTCATTGCTGATAAAAATTGCGTTTTCTATTTTTGATAATAATGCAATATATCTATCGTTATGATGTGTTTTTGCTGTCCCTTTTATAAAATTACTATATTCATCGCTAAACCACTTACCTCGACCAAACCCCAAAGCATTAGGGTTGCCTGCAAATCCAAAAAAAGCCTGTTTCTTCATGTCTTAACTCTTCTAATTTTGCAATTAACTTTTTGTTTTTTGAAGCAAAAATTTCATTTTTTACATAAGTCGGTACCCAAATTTCACACCCTAAATTATCAAAAAACTCTCTTGTTAAATTTAACGCATAACACCTATCTATTATGTTTGTATCTAATACTAACTTTATCATTTTTTTCATTACACAAACATCTGTTGCAACAAACCTTTTTTATAGGTTTTAAGCAGTTCGAGTTTTTGGGTTTGGGTGTTGATAAGATTATCAAGTGAGGATAGAAAGTTGGCTATTTTGGTTTGTTCTTTTATAGATGTTGGAACATATAAGTTTATTTTTTTAAAATGATTGTAATATAAATGAATAATCGTGCTTCCCTGTCCATATTTGGCTAAATCAAGTTTTTTGCGGTGTGTTAAATAATAAGCAAAAAACACGCTATTGCCATTTTTTTGAAATCTCAAAATACTTATATCGCCACCGATTAATACATCGTTTTCATTGATTACCGTTACATTGGCTAAATCTATATTTGTTGTAGTTGTTGAGCAAGGAATTAATAAATCTCCCGCTTTTGATTTAACGCCAATATTTGAATTTGTGTGACTAATTACATTGTCAATAGTTTCTGAGTATTTAGTATATAACTCTCCATACAAAATACACCTATTTCTCCCGTTTTTATCAATATCACTTTTTGATAGTCCTTGCCCTTTTTTGCTATAAAAAATATCTTCCAATCTCTGCTCTTGCCAATCCCCACTAAACTCGGGGAATCTTAGTTTTGGCAACTTTTCGCCTGCTTGTGGAAAGAGTTGTTGCATTAATCCTTTTTTATAGGTTTTAAGCAGTTCGAGTTTTTGGGTTTGGGTGTCGATAAGATTATCAAGCGAGGATAAAAAGTTGGCTATTTTGGTTTGTTCTGGTTTGGTTGGAATGCTAATAGTAAAGTTAATAACCGATGACTTAGATAAATTTAATTGTGATGAGCCTTGACCTTGAATTTTAAAATACCTTTGATTAAAGTTGATGATATAACGTAAAAACTTAATATTTGTTTTATTATTTTCTTTTAACCTCAAACTTGCCATTCTTTGATTTAAAACATATAGATTATTTGGAATAATATCAGTAAGACCTAAAAAATCACCATGAGCAACATCACTTAGAACCATAATTAAATCATTTTTTTGAAGAGAGTTGTCAGTATATGACAGTCTTTTCATATCAGGTTTTAAGTTTCCATGTATATCAATACTGTTTAATGAGATTAAAAAATATTTGCCATTTTTTGTTACAGCCCTTTCATGGCTTGTTCCGTTCCGATATTCAAGAATATCACCCAACTTTTTCTCTTGCCAATCCCCACTAAACTCGGGGAATCTTAGTTTTGGTGTTTTGCTTACTATTTTTTGGTTTGTGGTTTTGCTCATTAAAAATCCTTAAAAACAATTAAAAACATTACGATGATTGTTTTATCATTTATTAATCGTTGTTGTTAGCTAAAAGCTATGTTGGTATTTTAGGTTTGTTTAAGTATTTGGGTAAGTTATTTAATTGCTGGGGGTAATTTGAATGGTTTTTAACAGCTTGAAATGATAAACTTAATCCATATTTAACAATCGTGGACACATAAACAGGAATTAATCAAAACATGAAACGAATTTTCTTATTTTTATTGACAAATATCGCCATTATGTTTGTTTTAAGCGTTACATTCTAATGCTAAATCTAAATCAGAATTAAATAGCGCACTATTTTTAGCGCGAGAACCGAATACCCAAACCCTACAGTCATTTGTGAGATTATTTGCTAGTATTGCTTCAATAATATTAAATTCTTGTACTGTAACATCAAATTGAAGTTTCATCTTTTGTTTTCAAATTTTCTAACAAAAATATCATTTCTTTATAAAAAGCAGGTAATTGCTCAACAATATTAATTGCAATTTCTTCATTATATCCATGAGAGGTAGCATTACGGTTTGCTCGGTATCCATTCCATGTATCCCAACTATGCTTGAGTAAACCTTCAGTATAAGCATCTCTAATCAAGTTTTCGAAACTAATATTATCAAACCTCATAGGGTCATCAGCAATCTTTTTTAAATAACGCTTTATGATTTTTTTAGCAGAGTCATAACAGTATTCGAAGCGTTGAATACAAGAGTCGCGCACAAATTCATTGCTTGTATCTTTTTCGTATGCATCAAGAGCACTATAAAGTGTTTCTATTGCCTTAGCAAAGGCGGTTAAATTTATTTTTTCGTCCATAGTATTTTTCTCAAAATAGTTTGACAATACCCAGTTCATCACAAAACTTAGCAATGGTTTTGTCAGTCTCGAGCATTTGGTTGTTTAGTGCTTGAAGTTGTTTTGATATTATATCTAAATCAACAAGTTGTTCTTGTTCAAAAGTATCAACATAGCGCGGTATATTAAGGTTATAACCATTTTCTTTAACCTCGCTCATCGGCGCAAGGTAAGAATATTTGTCAATGTTTAAGCGGTTTTGATAGGTATCGACAATCTTACGGATATTGTTATCAGTTAAATAATTCTGTGCTTTGGCTTTCTCAAAGTCATTCGAGGCATCAATAAACAGGATATTGTCGCTATTTTCACGGCATTTTTTGAATACCAATATGGCGGTTGGTATGCTGGTGCCATAAAAGATATTAGCGGGCAAACCAATAACCGCGTCCAGATAATTTTTATTTGCAATTAGATATTTGCACATGTGTCCTTCTGATGCCCCTCTAAATAATACTCCGTGCGGCAAGACAATCGCCATTGTGCCATTTTCATCAAGATGAAAAAGCATATGGGCAATAAAAGCAAAATCGGCTTTGGTTTTTGGTGCTAGTTTGCCGTATTGTGAAAATCTATCATCGGTGAGGTGCAATGGACTAGCACTCCACTTGGCACTAAATGGCGGGTTTGCCACTACCGCCTCAAAATGCTTATCAAGGTGGGCGGGGTTTTCCAATGTGTCTTCTTGCCTAATGTCAAACTTGCGATAGTGGACATCGTGCAATATCATATTCATGCGCGCAAGATTGTAAGTAGTGCGGTTTAATTCTTGCCCGTAAAACTTTGAGACTTTCGTTTGTTTGGCAACACGCAACAGCAAAGAGCCCGAACCACAAGTTGGGTCATAGACGCTTTTTAATATGTCTTTGTTGCCTGCTACAATCTTTGCAAGGACAGTGGATACTTGTTGAGGGGTGTAGAATTCGCCCGCTTTTTTGCCTGCACCCGCGGCAAACTGCCCAATGAGATATTCATATGCATCACCCAAAACATCGCCTTTATCCGAAGATAAATCAAAATTGATTTGGTCTAGGTGATGCAAAACTTTTAATATAAGGGTATTTTTTGCAGATTCACTGCCACCAAGTTTGGTGGAGGATAGGTTTATATCTTCAAACAAATGTCCAAAATCATCTTCTGACTCGTAGCCCATTGTGCTTTGTTCAACATTATGTAGAATTTGTGCTAAGTCTTCAAGGATAAAATCCCGACGTTTGGCAACCTAGCTAAAAAGTTCTGAGGGTTTTAAAAAATAGCCTAAACCCTGAATTGCCTCTTCTTTAATTGCTTGTAAATATTTAGTACTTTCAGCGTTATTGTCATTAAGCGATAGATAGTCAATATCATCTTCTGCCAATAAATCGTTGCTATAATTAAGGATTTTCTCAGATAGATATTTATAAAAGATAAATCCTAAAATATAATCTTTAAACTCTTCTGCACTCATCTTGCCACGTAATTCGTTGGCAATATCCCATAGTTTTTGCTCTAATTGTTTTTTGTCTTATTCGCCCATAATGCTTGTTAGTATTACTTTAA
This sequence comes from uncultured PS1 clade bacterium, assembly GCA_937950605.1. Classification (GTDB taxonomy): domain Bacteria; phylum Pseudomonadota; class Gammaproteobacteria; order PS1; family Pseudothioglobaceae; genus Thiodubiliella. The sequence continues at coordinate 10,257 of CALFDA010000030.1, forward strand.
AATTATCTCATAGCGGTATTTTATATTGTTTGGACATTGAGATAATTTTTAGTTGTTTATCTTGGTAATTTTTTAAGTTAATGACATATTGTCATAATATATTTAAAGTGTTAATTATTTGCATTTTCCCTATAACATAAAGGCTTAATACATAATTAAATAACCATGGTTATTACACTCTTTATGAAAAATGCCATGAAATAGTGATGTTTAATACTGATATTGATTTATCATGATAGACGATTGGTTATCAATCATTGATGGTTATTTTTATTGTAAAAACCGTAAATTCCATCACAAAGGCAATTTATAAACTATTAAACCATTTTTGATAATTTAGTTGTTATTTTGCTGGTAGATTTGGCACAGTTTTTGTCGAGCATTAGGAATGCGTGAAGTTAAAATTTAAAATTTAGATTTATAGGTTTAATACTGGTGTTTAGGTATATTTGGTTTTATTTCAGATACAGACTGGATGCCTCGTGTTACCTTTTTTGTTTATTATGAATAGGAGAGAGATAATGAAAAAAGCAACGTTAAATAAAATACGAATGTCTATGCTTGCCATGGTCATTGGTTTGACTACCTCAGTTAGTGTGTCTGCGAATTATGGCGGATATAGCATGAGTGGCATGAGTGGCATGTATGGTATGAACCCAGGCATGAGTGGCATGAGTGGCATGAGTGGTATGAGTGGTATGAGCGGTATGTATGGTATGAACCCAGGCATGAGTGGCATGAGCGGTATGTATGGCATGAACCCAGGCATGAGTGGTATGAGCGGCATGAGTGGCAATAGCTATGGTTATGGCGGATACGGCATGCGTGGTTACTATCACCGTGGTTGGTAATTAAAAAATCATATGGTGGTGGATGTGAACCTGCCAAAATATAGGCGCAATAATCGATACTTGTTGGTTATTGCGTTTTTTATGTATTCCATTTAATATTAGGGCAGAAGGTTTTACGAATAATAAGATATTTTCGCTAAGCAAAATCAAGATACGTTGGCGCACAAATTGAATCAATAGCAAAAAATGTTATTTGTAATATTAGTAGAGAATATGAGCAAACTCAGTATTTCGAAATGTAAGTATGAAAAGTAGGCAAAATGAAATTTAAAACAGGCAGACAATTTGGGCTTGGAAATCGGTACTATACATTAACTGATGATTTTTGATTTTTATGGACGAAAATTGTCTAAAAGATTGACGGTTGACGGTTCATCAGTGCCTAAAGCGTCTATTTATGTTTTTAGCGACAATCATTATTGTGGTTTGGGGTTGTGCCAGAATGGTTAAACAGAATATTAATTTTTTTGCAATGTTAGTAATTGGAATAACCGAAAGTTCTGGATGGTTTATGAAGCCAGCGGCTGTTCATGATTATCAATTTCAAAATGCAAATACTTTATTTGGACGGGTGAGGGCAAATATTGAATATTTTTGGCTGATGGTGTTAAAGATTCGAGAATATTTATTGGAAAGTCCAAATGAAGATAATTTTTTAAAAGTTTGGTTTAACATCTTTATGGGCTATATCGTTGCTATAACACATTTTTGTATATTGATGCTATTCGGCTGGATTGTGTAGTTTGGTTATTATTTTAGGGTCATGACAACTTAAGCGGTCTTTTTCTAAACTCTATAAGCAAAATTCTGTAAAGATTTTGACCTCTATTATTAAACCTAAATTCACACTCTTATAAGATGTAATTCAAACTTACCTTGTTATTCATTCCTTTGCATCGAATCAATCTTGTTTTAGCATAGCCTCCAACAAGACTCAATACCATTGATATATAAACTTCCTCGAGCAAATTCATTGTTGTCATGACAGACTCTAAAATGCTTCTTATAACCAAAATCCACTAAGCCATTATACCCACGCCATCCATCAGAGTGAATAACGCTATCAATGCTGGTTCTACCTTGTAATTATGCTCTGTAATGTAGCTGCAGAGCAATCATCAACGATTTCGGTATAGACTCTATCACCTCTTTTAAGCAATCCAAATACGATAATCTTACCTTGGGCACCACGACCACGGCGTGCACCAAAGTAACTTTCGTCCACTTCAATCTGCCCTGCTAGTGGGACAGGTTGAAGTGTAGAAATTTCAACAATACGCTCTCTAATTGCTAGCAAATATTTGTTAATCGTTTGTCTGCTCAACCCTGTTAATTGTTGGATTTGAACTGCGTTCAAATCCAATGAAAAACACCTAATTATTTCTCTAAATTTACTCTCTGAAATTCTTGAACGAATTACATACTTGTGTTATTCATTGTCATAACAATACTTTACCATGTTTTTATACATGCTTAAGTTGTCATGACCCATTAAATATATGCAACAAAGAAGTGCTTCTCTGCCAGTTATATTCATCATTCTTAAATATTTGTTGGTGATATATTTTCTGTAACTTTTTATCGTTTTTAATTGCTTTTTGAATGTGTTTATCGTTTTTTACAATTGAAACTTCTGAAAACAAAAACCATTCTTGTAAGAATTCTAAATATTTGGGTTTTGATTTATTATTTGCGTTATTCAAAAATTGAAATTTATCCATAAAGTCTGGCGTAGAAATAGTATTGATAATTTCCAAAATTTGTTCCATTGTTTTACTTTCACCTGATAATTTATCCCAAAGTTCGCTGGCAATTAAAGTTTCTGACATATGAAAGAACTTTGTCATGTTTATAATTGAACCTAAGAAACGAGTCTTATTATATTTGGTTTTATTGCTATGTGTTGGATCGAACGGAAAGCTAATGTAAAAATAAATTTTTTTGTCTTGGAATTCTTTTTTAAAGCTGTTTTTCCTTCTAAAATTTTTTGCTTCTCACCTTTCATTTCTCCTGAGTTTGGTTTTACAGACTTAAGTTCAATTGCAGTGATTGAGTTGTCATCTTCAATAAAAACATCAGCTGAAAAATCAATTGCATTTGTGAGATTCCCAAAATTTTCAGAAAATATTTCTTTATTTTCTTTCCTTAAATTTGGAATTCTTTCAGAATTAGATAGTTCAGTCATAATCTGATTTATCTTGTTTTTTTGTGCTTGGTAAATTTTCAAATTTCCTAATTTTTTAGAAGTATATTCACGTTTTTCGCCATCAGATACAATATGTGCAACTTTTTCAAAAAAAGTTTGTCCTAGTGTAGTGTTAAAGCCATGAAACCAACTACTTAAGCTAATAAAAAATGGAATATCAGAAACTTTTTCGTCAAAATTTTTTTGAAATGCTTTTAAAAACGCTTCATGAAACGGTGCATTTCTATTATTTGTTGCATCAATTGGGAAAGTTTCAAAGCGTTTGAGCAAAACTCGGATAACCGTTGAAGCGATTTTTTGTTTTTGAGAGTTGTTCATAATTTACTGGTTTCTTTTTAAATGAAAAATAATCTCCGAATACGGATTTTTATCTCTCTCAGTACGATTTAAAACTGGTCTTTTGTACTGATGTACGATTTTCATTCCTGCTTTTTTAGCAATTCTTGTGTACAACCCCCATTTATCATTTGCCACTAAAAAAATATCAAAATTATCAATCATAAACCTGCGAGCGTTGGTTAAAACTCTTGCAACTCCTTCGGCATAATTTTCGCGTGCTACGATGCCTTGACCTTTATATAACGGACCGATTTCGAGTTCGTCTTTTCTTTCGAATCCAAATAAATTATATGCGTATGCGTGTTGTTCGTGATAATCAATTTGTCCTACATACGGAGGAGATGAAAAAATTCCACGAATTTTTTGTTTTTGCAAAACATCTGAAAATTTTGAACTCTGTTTTTCAATTTCTTTAAAAATGTCAACCGTACGAGAATCAGCCGAAATTGTCGCCCAATGTGAATCAGTCTTTATTTTTGAAAATTCAAGCAGTCTAGCGATTGTGTCATTTGCATAGCGTGAGAACCAATATTTGATTGAAAAGAGCGGCTTACATATTTTCTTGTGTTTGAAACAATAATACGCTGTAAGTTGCGGCTCTTTTAGGGTTGCTAAATCCGAATGAGTTGTTGCACGACATGAACGAATTGTACGACTCAAAATAATTGCTAAAATTTTTTTAGTTTTTTTATCTTGTATTGTTTTCAGTTGACTAAAAGCAAAATCAATTTCATCTCGTGTATTTTTTATGTACCACTTGTCGAGAAAATTATCATTTTTCTCTTGCTTCAATTTAATTTTGTATTTTTCAATGAGTAAATTGTAGATTTTTAAAAATTCAGCTTCTTTCTCTTTTCCAAAAGCATTTTCGTTAATTTTTTTTGTGTAAACATCACGTTTGAATTGTGGTGATGGAAAATATTTCTTATTGAATTCTACAAGTTCGCTCGAAAGTTTTTTCTCAAATTGCTTGATGTTATGTTTAGTTTCAAAATTTTGAATTTCCTTTTTGAGATTATTTACTTCGGAAAAAAGTAAGTCAAAATCATAATCTAAAAGTTTTGATTCGGTAATTGCACAATTAAATTTTGAAATGTCTGTTCCGATTGCGTGTATTCCGAGTTCGTTTGCTTGTATAAGTGTTGTTCCAGAACCAGAAAACGGGTCTAAAACAATATCCCCTTTTTTGAAGAAACTTTGTTTTTTTAGATTATCTGTATGGCAATCTAAAAAATACTCAACAAGTTGAGGGATAAACTTCCCTTTGTATGGATGCAATCGATGAATGTGTTTTGTACTATCTTTTTCACGAATATGATCAAAAGACAATAACCAGTTTAAATCATTTCCTAGTTTTTGTTTCCATTTAATTTCTCGTTGATTATTAAGAGATTGATAATATTTTTTAAATCTTCTAAGCATATTTTAATACTTCCATTTTCCTTATACTTTTTGATTTTTCCGTATTGGACAAGATAAGATATATTGGTGGGACTGACATCTTTACTCAAAAAATCACTAGCCCATATACTTGCTTCTCGAATATTGAGCAAACTTTCCGATAAACCATAACTATCCATAATTAATAATTTCCTCGACTCTAAAATAAACTG
>CALFDA010000031.1 GCA_937950605.1 uncultured PS1 clade bacterium
ATTGCACTCTTTGTTCAACCCATAGTATATTTATAATGGCTAATTCAGCAGGTTCTAGAAAACGCGCAAGACAAGCAGTTAAACGCAATAAACACAATTCTCAAATTCGCGCTAAAGTTCGCACTTTTATTAAAAAAGTTGCCTATGCTTTGGAAGCTAGGGACAAGGAAGCAGCACAGGGGGGATATGCCAGAATGCAAAAGGAGCTTGATCAGGCGGTTGCTAAAGGTCTAATACATAAGAATCAAGCAGCTAGAAAGAAATCTCGTCTTAACGCACAGATTAAAGTGCTATAGCAATAAATACTTCTAATATTTCTCTTGAATTGTAATAATTCTATATTGGGGTTTTTTGTATATAGCAAAAATTGCTACATTTACTAGGTTTACAAACCCGAATAAACCGCCATTTACAACATATAGCGCAATACGTGGCAGATGGTGCTAACAAATATTGACGTTTAACACTTAACAATCAGTCGCTATAAACAGGGTGCTTAGCACAAAGTGCGACAACTTGATTTTTAACTTTCCTAATCACCGATTGGTTATCAGGATCATCACAAATATCACACATCATAGATGCTAATTCTTCGCATTCTTGTTTGCTAAAATTACGTGTTGTTATCGCGGGTGTTCCAACACGAATACCGCTAGTAACAAATGGCGGTTGTGGGTCGTTCGGCACTGCATTCATATTAACGGTAATATGCGCACTACCCAAAGCAGCATCTACAGCCTTGCCCGTTAGCCCTTGCTTAATAAAACTCACTAAAAACAGATGATTATCTGTGCCACCAGACACCACATCAAAACCGCGCTCAATAAAGATTTGTGCCATTGCCTGTGCGTTAATTTTCACTTGCTTTTGATAATTTTTATACTCATCACTCATTGCTTCTTTAAAACATATTGCTTTAGCAGCAATAATATGCATTAATGGACCGCCTTGAATTCCGGGAAAAATTGCAGAATTTAATTTTTTTTCAATATCTTGATTAGCACGCGCCAAAATTAAACCACCACGCGGACCACGCAAAGTCTTGTGTGTTGTTGTTGTTGTAACATCAGCAATACCAACTGGAGAAGGATATTCTTTGGTTGCAACCAAACCTGCTACATGCGCCATATCTACCAATAAATAAGCAGATATAGCATCAGCAATATCTCGAAAACGTTGCCAATCTATCACGCGAGAATAAGCAGAAAAACCTGCAATAATCATTTTCGGCTGGTGGGCTTTAGCAAGATGTGCAACTTCATCATAGTCAATTTCCCCAGTTTCAGGGTTTAAGCCATATTGAATGGCGTTAAAATTTTTGCCCGAAAATGATGGTGCCGCGCCATGTGTTAAATGCCCACCATGCGCCAAACTCATTCCTAAAATTGTATCACCTGGGGTGAGTAATGCTTGATAAACCGCTGCATTTGCCTGCGAACCAGAATGCGCTTGCACATTAGCATAATCTGCATTAAACAAAGCTTTCGCCCTATCAATTGCTAATTGCTCTACAATGTCCACATACTCACAACCGCCATAATAGCGTTTATTTGGATAGCCCTCGGCATATTTATTGGTTAATTGCGAGCCTTGCGCCTGCATCACTGCAGGTGAGGTGTAGTTTTCACTAGCAATTAATTCAATATGGGTTTCTTGGCGTGCCTCTTCTTTGGTAATTGCATTTGCAATATCACTATCTACCTCGGCTAAAGTTTGGGATTTTTTAAACATGATTGTTCCTTGAAATTATTTGTAAGATAGAACCGAATTTTAATCACTAATAAAATTAAAATCGCAACAATTATTAATTGTTCGTTGGTTTGGACATGAAGCACGGGCTTTGAGAATGATACATGAATCCTACTTGTCTTGCCTAATTGGAATTATTGAGATGTGATTTTGCAACAGTACTAACACGCAAACCACAAACAAAGGCTTCAATTTTTTGTTATTCTACGGTAGTCAAATCCTTACACAACAACAGATAGCACAATTCCAACAAAAATTACCATGCCAATGAAATGATTATGTAAAAAAGCTCGAAAACAAAGAGTTTTTTCTCTATTTTTGATAAGTTTTTGATGGAAAAGCATTAAAAATGCGCTAAAAATGATTGTAATGTCGTAAAAAATACTCAAATTAAACACAGTTGAGATTTGCATTAATACCAATAGCAAGCAAGTTTGCAATACAGCGATGACAAATTTATCATATTTTGCAAACAAAATTGCGCTAGATTTAACCCCAATTTTTAAATCTTCTTCTCTGTCTGCCATTGCATACATAGTGTCATAGATTAGTGTCCATATAAGTGTTGCCAAAAACACCCACCAAGCACTACTTGGAATGTTGCTATTAGTCGCAGCAAACGCCATTGGGGTACTCATCGCAAACGCCATACCAAGCACAAACTGTGGCAAGTGTATCCAACGCTTAGTAAAAGGGTAAAGCGTTGCCAAAGCACCTGCAATAAAAGCTAATTTTATGGTCAACAGGTTGGTAAATGAAACCAACGCCAATGCAAGAATCATCATTACAAAAAACAAAATCAAGGCTGATTTAGGTTTAATTTCACCTGTGGTAATTGGTCGATTTTGCGTGCGCTTAACCAACTTATCGATTTTTCTATCGGCATAATCATTAATCACACAACCCGCACTACGCATTAAAAATGTGCCAAATATAAAAATACTTAAAATTTTTATATCGGGAAAACCGCCTGCCGCTAAAAACAACGCCCACAATGTTGGCCATAGTAATAAATAGATACCAATCGGCTTATCAAAGCGCATTAATCGGAAATAAGCATTCATATTTTTTGCAAAAATTTGGTTAATTCGGTGGGCATGGGTGCTTTAATCACTTTGGTTTTTTTAGTGCTTGGGTTGATAAATTTTAGTTGATGTGCGTGTAAAAATAATCGCCTTAATCCTTTTGTGTGCAATTTGTAGTTAAATTCTTTATCCCCATACTTATCGTCATAAGCCATGGGGTGTCCAACATATTTACCGTGTACACGGATTTGATGATTGCGCCCCGTTTCAATCAACACTTCAACCAAAGCCGCATCAATATTTGCAAAATTTTTTATTGGATAAAAATGACTAAGTGCATTTTTTCCCTTAACATCAACAACACTACAACGAGAAGTTTGATATAAAGGCACATCAACGCTGTGGCGTTTTTTTGTCCATGTACCTTTAACTAAAGCCGTATAGCGTTTTTCCACTTGATTTTGGGATAATTGGGCATGCAAATTTTTTAAAACACTGCGCTTTTTGGCGATTAATAATACGCCTGAAGTCGCTCTGTCAATTCTATGCACTAGCTCAATAGGCGTTTTATATATATCTCTTAGTGTCTCAATTAATCCAATATCAACACCACTACCACTATGAACTGCCAAGCCACTCGGTTTGTTGATGGCTAATAATCCGTTATCTTCGTATACAATGTTGTCTGTTAATAATTTTTTAAGACTATCAGAAGCCTGAAATGGTTTTGATTTTGACACACGCATCGGGGGCATGCGTACAACATCACCTAATTGTAGTTTGTATTTTGCCTGTTTTCTACCCTTATTGACGCGCACCTCACCCTTGCGAATAACGCGATAAATATGCGATTTTGGTACTCCTTTCAAACACTTTAACAAAAAATTATCCAAGCGCTGTCCTACGTAAAATTCATCAATGGTTTGAAAACTAACATTCATAGCAAGGTCCTATATTGAGAACAATCTTTTAAAATTATTTGTTGTAGCATCGGCAATGGTTTCAATACTTTGCGCACAAATTTCGGCAATTTTTTCAACCACATAATAAGTATAAGCAGGAGTGTTGGCTTTGCCACGATAAGGCGCAGGTGTCAAATAAGGTGCGTCAGTTTCAACTAATAATCTGTCTAACGGTACTTTTTTAGCAACCGCACGCAAAGCCTTAGCGTTGTTAAAAGTAATAATTCCTGAAAACGAAATATAGAATCCTAAATCTAGTGCTGCTTTGGCGGTTTCCCAATCTTCGGAAAAACAATGCATTACACCTTGCTCGGCATGTTCTTCGCGCATTATTTTAAGCGTATCCTGCTTGGCATCACGCATGTGAATAATCATTGGCTTGCCTGAGTGTTTAGAAACGATAATATGTCGTCTAAAACGCTCACGTTGCCAATTAGCTGTTGTTTTTTCAATATGAAAATAATCCAAGCCTGTTTCGCCAATAGCAATAACATTATCGGTATTTGCAAGTGTTAGTAACTCTTCTATACTAGGCTCTCTAACGTGCATACTGCATGGGTGAACGCCGACAGAGGCATATATTTGTGGATATTTTTTTGCCAAAGAAAACACATCATCAAAGTGTTCTAAATCAATACACACACATAGAAATTTTTCAACCGATAGACTTTTAGCATGTGCTAATACACTCTCTACGCTACCACCAAAAGCTGATAAATCTAGCCTATCAAGATGGCAATGCGAGTCAATAATTTGCATAAAATTAACTCCTTAACCCAGCTTTGTGCTTGATATTTTTATTATAAAACCGTTGTTTAACCGCTTTCTTAGAATTGCCATACCTAGAGTTGTCATTGCCTTTGATACTATCATAACTAGAATCAATGCTACCATTTATATTACTTAAATCCATTTTATTGCAAATTGATGTTCTTACACCTTATAGCAAGTTTTATTGCATATTAGCAGGTATTATCGCATAATAAACACTGTGCTAATTTTGCAATATTTTATTTCTTGACAAAAAAGCCCTAAAGGAAGTTTGCTTAAGCATTGCCTAGATTTTAACGCCTTAGCAGTATTTATTAACTGCCAAACACCAAGAAAAATTTAAAGGCAAATATGGGCGCATACCCATGCAGAAAAGTTTGCAATAAACACACTTCAATGTAGTATTTGCTTGCTTAAGCGAATGACACCAACAGTTTGTTGCATAATGAAATAAGCAAAATAACGAATTATCAAACACCGAAAATAGTGTTTGAATCGGGTATTATCAGTTGATAATCGGTTTCTATTAGAATTTGAGGTTAGGTTATTAAATACAGGATTTTGATGATGAAAAAGCAATTCGCTCTTTCTGTTATTATTTTGCTATCGAGTATCGCTAACGCACAAAAGCAAGATTATTTTGTTAGTTGCAATGCTCAATCCTTACTCTTCCCTAAACAAACACTTTCCAAAGACAGCAAAAATTTAGACGTTAGCGCAGAGCATATTGAAGTTGCTGATAGTAATTACATATTAACGGGTAATGCCATCATTAATTCAAGCGCATACCACCTAACGGCAGATAAAATTAACCTGCAAAAAAATACTCAAGCATCACAAGCAAGCGGCAATATTAAATTCCAAAACAACGATATTATGCTAACTAGCGATGAGGCAATCATAGAAAAACAAGGTGTAAAAACACAGGCTATGTTTGAGCAAGTTGATTTTCAGCACCTAAAAAACAAATTAAGTGCCCAAGCACAAAAAATCACAAATGATGGCAACAAACAAACTTTGTATTCAGTTACTTATGAGTTGTGTCCAGTTGGCAATCAGGACTGGATAATGAAAACCCCTAAAATGACACTTGATGCTGATGCTAATCAAGGTATTGCTGAGGATATTACTATTGAATTTATGGGTGTGCCAATTTTTTATTATCCATATTACGAATGGCAGCTAAAAGGCAGAAGTTCTGGATTTATGGCGCCAATGTTTGCTACTTTTGATGACGCGGGTAGTGGCAAAAGTGGCTATCAGATTCGTATCCCCTATTATTTTAATATCGCCCCTGACAGAGATTTTTTACTAACCTTTAATCATGTTTCCACTCGAGGTGAAGCACTTGAAGGTAAATACCGTCAATTAATTGATAATGGACGTGTTGAAATTAACGGACATTACCTCGATGAAGATAAAATTAGCAAAAAAAGGCGCTGGTATTTTGATACAAAACTAGATTTATCTTTAAATGATACAACTAAACTCGACATTATCAGTAAACGTGTCTCAGATAAACTATATTTCAATGAGATTGCACACGACAATACTAGCACTAATTCGTTAAGCTCTTCTGTGAACTTGGTTTATCAAAACCAAGAAGAAAACCTTAATGCTGCAATATTTGCTGAAAACGAGCAACTAGTTGGCGAGAAGAATGATGAAAATGATATAGAATACACACGCGTTCCTGAAATTTCTATTAGTAAAAAAGTACAAGGGTTAGGTGCTAGAGAATCTAACTTTTCGATGATTAGCACCAAATTCAAGCACAAAACTAAACCCTCAAGCGCAACAGGTATGCGCACACATGCTCAAGCAACGTTTACACGTAACATTAAAACTAACGCCTATTCTTTGCAACCTAAACTTGAAGTTTCTAAAACCGAATACGCAATGGACGATGACACTAATCGAGACCGTTCTATTTATAGTTTTGGTGTTGATACTAAATTATTTTTTGAAAGAGATACCAATTTATTTGGCAAAAAAATTATACAAACACTAACTCCAAGATTGTCTTACAATTACACACCTCATAAAGACCAAAGCAAGTTGCCGAACTTTGACTCTGAAGAAATAACTAATACCTATGAAAATTTGTTCTCAGGTAAAGAATACACAGGTTTTGACAAAATTGAAAAAACCAACGACATAACGCTTGGAGTTGAATCTGACTTTATCGACCAAGAAACAGGGCAAACCCATCTAACCTTAAACATCGCCCAAGCACACTATTTAGACGAAAAAAAAGTCAAAGAAAAGGGTAAAAACCACTCTAATATAGTTGCTAATGCTAATCTTGCAGTGAATAAATTTACTTTTAACAATGCATTAGCATACGACACAAAAGCCAATAAAACTGCAAAACACTACAATGCGCTAAGTTATACATCGAACGCTAGAAAATTTATCACGCTAACACATGGTGATGATGGCGAACAAAAATCAGCAGGCGTATATGGTGCTTATCCAATCACACAAAACACACATGTATTTGCCGATGTCAATCGTTCTTTAACCGATTCAATTAACAGCAAGAAAACCGCTGGTTTAGCCTATGAATCTTGCTGCTGGATAATGCGCATTAAACGTTTTAAAGAAATTACGGCACTTGATAAATTTTATAATGTAACAAAATTTGAGTTTGTTCTTAAACCTAGTTTTAAATTATAAATGCGACTTTTTGTCTATATTTGCAATAACCTTAGAATTTACACATAGGATTTGCGGTTAAATTTGACTAGGTTGATTATGTATTAGGGTATATTCGACGCACTGTTTTTTTTAATCCTCGCTATATTATGTTGAAAAATTTATTATTTTGGTTGGTTCTAGGTATTGCCTTAGCCTCACTTTTTAATCAGTTTGAAATGGGCGAAGATAAAAATCAAATTACTTATTCGCAATTTATCCAAAGCGTCAAGCAGGGCGATGTCTCTAGTGTTACTATTTCGGGTAATAATATTACGGGCGTGGGTGCAGGCGGCGAGCACTTTAGCACTTACGGTGCTAGAGATTTAGGGCTAATGGGCGACCTATTAGATAATGGCGTGGAAATCACTGCCAAACCACCCGAAAAAGAAGGATTTTTTAAACAACTTATTATTGCTTTGGCACCAATTTTATTATTGATTGGCGTTATTCTTTATACAATGAGGGGTGCTAGTGGAGCAATGGGCGGAAAAAACCCGATGAGCTTTGGTAAATCTAAAGCCAAACTGATTGGCAAAGATAAAACCAAGGTTACTTTTAAAGATGTTGCTGGAGTAGAAGAGGCTAAGGAAGATGTTGCAGAATTGGTTGACTTTTTATCTGCTCCAGCCAAATTCACCAAAGTTGGTGGAAAAATTCCTAAAGGTGTATTACTAGTGGGTCCGCCAGGCACAGGCAAAACTTTGCTAGCACAAGCGATTGCAGGAGAGGCACAAGTGCCATTTTTCTTTATTTCGGGCTCTGATTTTGTGGAAATGTTTGTTGGTGTAGGGGCTTCTCGCGTGCGCGATATGTTTGAGCAAGCCAAGAAGCACGCACCATGCATTATTTTTATTGATGAGATTGATGCAGTTGGACGTCAGCGTGGTGCTGGTATGGGTGGTGGTCATGATGAGCGTGAGCAAACACTGAATCAAATGTTGGTTGAAATGGACGGCTTTGAGGGCTTTGAAGGCATTATTGTGATTGCAGCTACCAACCGTCCAGATGTGTTGGATCCAGCACTTTTACGTCCAGGTAGATTTGATCGTCAAGTAGTGGTTGGTTTGCCAGATATTAACGGTCGTGATGCAATTTTAAGGGTACACATGCGCAAATTGCCGATTGCTAAAAATGTTAGATCTAGGGACATTGCTAAAGGCACACCAGGGTTTTCGGGTGCAGATTTAGCAAATCTTTGTAACGAATCGGCACTTATTGCTGCGGGTAATAATAAAAAATTAGTTGGTATGCAAGAGTTTGAAAAAGCCAAAGATAAAATTATGATGGGTGCTGAGCGTAAGAAGATGGTCATGGATGATGCCGAAAAAAAAATGACTGCCTATCATGAAGCAGGACATGCGATTGTTGGTCGTTTAATGCCTGAGCACGACCCTGTTTATAAGGTGAGCATTATTCCAAGAGGTCGCGCGCTAGGTGTAACCATGTTCTTGCCCGAAAAAGATAGTTATAGTGTTTCTAAACGCAAATTAAATTCTCAAATAGCCTCTTTATTCGGTGGTCGTATTGCTGAAAATTTAATTTATGGTGATGATGCTATTACCACTGGCGCAAGTAATGATATTGAACGCGCCACTGAGATTGCACATAAGATGGTTAAGCAATGGGGTATGTCAGATACCTTAGGTCCTTTGGCTTATGGTGAAGATGACGGTGAAGTATTTTTAGGCAAACAAGTTACCAAACACAAGCATATTTCAGAAGAAACTTTTAAAAAGATTGATGATGAAATTCGCCAAATTATTGATGTTAATTACGTTGTTGCGGAAAAAATCCTACAAGATAATACTGATGTTTTACATGCCATGGCGGAGGCATTAATAGAATTTGAAACCATTGATAAAGAACAAATTGATGATTTAATGAACAGAAAACCAATGCGTGAAGCGGCGGTGATTGTCGATTCTGATGTTGCCTCTACCGAATTAGGTAGAGATGGTGTTGATGTTTCAAAGGAAGAAAATGCTGATACTAAGAATAAACCATTAAGCAGTGGCAATGAGCAAATAGCCTAACACCGTTTATGAGTGCAAAAATTATGGGGGTGCTTAATGTAACACCCGACTCATTTTTTGATGGTGGTCAGAGTTTTGCTATCGCTGATGCTCTTCAAAATGCGCAACATATAATTAACCAAGGTGCTGATATTATTGATGTTGGTGGCGAATCCACACGTCCAAATGCTATGTCAGTTGCTTCAGAAGAGGAACTTAAGCGCGTTATCCCTGTCGTCAAAGCACTTGCTCAGGCAACCAATACACCCATTTCTATTGATACCTCAAAACCCAAGGTAATGATACAAGCGGTCAAAGCAGGTGCTAGTATTATTAATGATGTTTATGCCTTGCGTGCTGATGGCGCACTAGAAGTGGTCAGCGATTTGGAGGTCGACATTTGCTTGATGCATATGCAAGGCGTACCAAAAAATATGCAAGTTAATCCTGTATATGATGATGTTATAGAAGATATTAAGCGTTTTTTTGCGAATAGAATCGAATCTTGTATTACGCAAGGAATTAACGAAAATAGGTTGATTTTGGACCCTGGTTTTGGCTTTGGCAAAACACTAACACATAATATTGAAATTTTACAAAGATTTAATGAGTTCAAAAGTTTTGGTCTGCGCTTGTTAGCGGGTTTATCACGCAAATCAATGATTGGTGAGATACTTAATAAAACGTTAGATAAACGCCTAATAGGTAGCGTGATTGGTGCCATCATAGCAATTAATCATGGCGCGGATATTGTGCGTGTACATGATGTTGCGCAAACCCGAGATGCAATCACAATGTGGAGCAGGATATATGGCTGATTATTTTGGCACAGATGGTATACGAGGTAAAGTTGGCATTGTGCCAATAACAGCAGATTTCTTTTTGAAATTAGGTTGGGCAGCTGGTTTAGTTTTAGCACAAAGCAATAAAAATGCTAGTGTTATTATTGGTAAAGATACACGTGTTTCGGGTTATTTGCTTGAATCTGCACTTGAGGCAGGATTTTTATCTGCTGGTGTAGATGTTGGTCTATTAGGTCCAATGCCAACCCCTGCAATTGCCTATCTAACGCAAACCTATGGTGTTAGCGCGGGCGTGGTTATCAGTGCATCACATAATCATTTTCAAGATAATGGGGTTAAGTTTTTCTCTAATAAGGGCATGAAACTTAGCAATCAAGAGCAAAAATCCATTGAAAAACGTTTGCAAGAGCCGATGATAAGCGTAAGCAGTGAAAAAATTGGTAAAGCAACTCGCTATGGGCAATCTTTGAGTTGCTATATTGATTTTTGTAAAAATACTTTTGATAAAGTGCTGGATTTATCTGACCTTAATATTGTCATCGATTGTGCAAATGGTGCTACTTACCATATTGCAAAAACTGTATTTGCCGATTTAGGTGCTAGGGTAACGCTAATTCATAATCAGCCTAATGGCTTTAATATTAATCTTGATTGTGGTGCTACCGATACTCATAGTCTACAACAAGCGGTACTTAGGCATAAAGCGGATTTAGGAATTGCCTTCGATGGCGACGGTGACCGCTTAATGATGGTAGATGCCAAAGGCGAGTTAATTGATGGTGATGAATTGGTATTTATAATTGCTAAAGCATGGAAAGTGCAAAACAGACTTAAAAATAATGTTGTAGTTGGCACTCAAATGACCAATTTTGGCATTCGTCATGGCTATAAAGCCCTAAATATTGATTTTATACAAGCCAATGTGGGCGATAGGTTTGTAATGGCACAAATGCAAAAACATAACGCGATTTTAGGGGGCGAAGGTTCAGGGCATATTGTCTGTCTTAATCACAGCACTTCAGGAGACGGCATTATCTCTGCCCTACAGGTGCTAGAAGTGTTAGTTAAAAGTGGCAAAACTTTACATGAACTAAAATCACAAGTGCAAAAATACCCACAAGTGCTTATCAATGTCAAAACCGAAAAAAATATTGATTTGTTACAACACAAAGCTCTGCAAAAAGCACAACTTGAGGTAGAAAAATCTCTAGGCAAAACAGGTAGAGTGCTGATTCGCACATCAGGCACCGAACCGCTGATTCGTGTTATGGTTGAAGGTAGAGATTTAGACTTAGTGCGTTCAAGCGCAAAACTACTCGTTGCCATACTTACACAGACCAGCTATTAATCATCTTTTCTAAAGTTAAATTCTTTTCCAGTTAATTTCCAACCACCAACATTTTTGCCATTTTGGGTGCATCGCTCTACTCTTTTTTATTGATGTAATTTTTTACTATTAACCCAACAAAAAATATCGCTCTTACCGCTCTATTATAAGGCTTTTTACAGTATAGCCATATTAAGAAACTATGCAAAAACAGACCTTAGAACTAGCACTAAAGAAACCAGAACACAACTGTGTAAATGCTATCCACCTATACAAAAACAATCAATCTAAAGCATCTATTGCCGAAATCTAAGATTTAGAATAATGACTGTAATTAATTGGATTAACAAATACTTAGCAACAGGCAATATCAGCACAGACAATGAAGGGGGTAAATATCATGGATATATAAACCTGCTTTATTGGCTTCGAGATACTTAACTTTTGACTTTTAGCAAATGGGTGTAAGTCAATGTAATACCTACAAAAACCATACAGTTCTAAAGTAAAAAAATTCTATAAAAAACTAGGAGTTCTACATGAATAAATCACAATCTCGAAAGCACTTTGTGCCAAGAAAATCGAATAACATCTCAGGTGAACTCCACTGTTCGAATGACACAAAACACTATGTGAACACCTAAAATCAGTTGCGCGTTTTTGCGTCCGCTGGGTTTTTGTTATGTGTTTTTGTTGATTTTGACACTATCAAAACTCCAGTTGTTAATGGCAAATTCTACAATTTTTGTACGTCGCTCATCAATAGATTCACTTTTCCATACAGGTTTCTCATATTCATATTTTACAAATTTTACAATTTCAGCTTGTTGATTTAACGCAGGATTGCTTTTGTAAGTTGATAGTTTTTCATTAAACGGTTTGTTTCCAATTGAAGCATTATGTGCTCCAGAAATAAGCATTAAATTGCCGATACAGTTTAATTTTTCATCAATAAAATCATCAGAATATTGATTATTATTATCAACCTCATATCCAGTTTCTATCGGCTCTCCATTGTCAGGGTTCCGCGGAGAAATATGTTCTATTTGTGCTTTTTCAATTGAGAGTTTTCCTATGCTATACCCTTTATTTTGAATTGAGTTCTCATACTGCCAGAGAATATACTTTAAAACATTATTGCCATACATGGAACCATTCAGATGATTTTTGGTGTTGGTATCACCCCAATATTCATTCAGTTCGTTTTTAATTTTTTCATGTAAATCCGCCAAATCACCACTAAATGATAATAAAATTGGATTTAATCTGTTTCGAATATTTGCTCTACTATTTATTAGCTTTGCCCTAAATGCTATTATTTCTAATAAATTGAATAGAGTTTTTAACTTAGCCTCATCATCTGAAAAATGCTTATATCCTTTAATTATAAAGGGATATATAAAAACTGGAATTTTCAAATCATCATCATTAAGCCTTTGAGCAAATGGATCGTTTGATTTTTCAAATTCCCTAATGTTGGAAAAAGTAGTGTGTAATTCCTTGACATAAGATTTTATCCACTCAACTTTATTATCTGATTTTTTAAATTCATCTTT
>CALFDA010000032.1 GCA_937950605.1 uncultured PS1 clade bacterium
TAGGCGTTGATAGCCTATTACAACAAAATGGCTCGAGTTTGAATGTTGGGGCACTGGTTATTTTTTCTGGTGTGATAGGTTTTGGCGGTGCGTTTATCTCACTTTTAATATCCAAATGGATGGCGAAACGTATGACGGGTGCCAAAGTTATTACCAACCCCAATACTGCACAAGAAAAATGGTTAATAGAAATTGTGGAAAAACAAGCTAAGATAGTTGGGGTGAATACGCCAGAAGTTGCTATTTTTGCTTCTGAGCAGATGAATGCATTTGCAACAGGTGCAAGCAAAAATAACGCATTGGTTGCAGTTTCAACAGCACTACTAGAATCAATGACACAAGGCGAAATTGAAGCGGTTGTTGGGCATGAGATGAGCCATGTTGCTAATGGTGATATGGTTACATTGACGCTAATTCAGGGTGTTGTTAATACCTTTGTTGTTTTTCTTTCTCGTATTGTTGGACATGTGGTTGATCGGGTAATTTTAAAAAACCAGCGTGGATATGGTATTGGCTATTATGTAACAGTGATTTTTACCCAAGTTGTTTTGTCTGTGCTTGCCTCTGTTGTTGTAATGTATTTTTCAAGAAAACGTGAATTTGTTGCAGATGCTGGAGGTGCTTATTTGGCTGGAAATCAAAATATGATTAATGCCTTAAAGCGATTAGGACAAAAAGAACCCGAACCGTTGCCCGAGCAACTTGCAGCGTTTGGCATTGGGGAAAAATCTAAACAGGGTATAGCACACTTGTGGGCATCTCATCCGCCAATTACAGATAGAATTGCGGCACTTGAAGGGCATGATGTCGCTAATACAAATTGACATGATTGATATTAAATCTGCTAATGAGATAAAAAAAATGCGTGTGGCATCGCGCTTGGCTGCTGAGGTGCTGGATATGGTTAAACCTTATGTTAAGTCTGGCATTAGTACCGATGAGTTAAATAAAATTTGTCATGATTATATCGTTAATGCGCAAAAAGCCATTCCTGCGCCGCTTAACTATAATGGTTTTCCAAAATCGATTTGCACTAGTATCAATAATGTTGTGTGTCATGGCATACCGAGTGAGCGAAAACTTAAAAATGGCGATATTGTCAATATTGACGTAACTGTGATTAAAAATGGTTTTCATGGCGATACTTCTAAAATGTTTATTATTGGCAAATCTAGCGTTAAAGCAAAACGCATTTGTCGTATCGCGCAAGAGTGCTTATACATCGGCATTAAGCAAGTAAGACATGGCATGCGTTTAGGTGAAATTGGTAAAGCGATTGGTGCCCATGCTGATAAAAATCATTGTTCTATCGTTCGTGATTATTGTGGGCATGGTATCGGGACTATGTTTCACGCCACGCCACAAGTAGTGCATTATGATGATGGCAATATAGATAACAGCCCAATTCTTGAGGCTGGTATGACATTTACGATTGAGCCAATGGTTAATTTAGGTGGTTTTGAAGTAAATACCTCTAAAATCGACAACTGGACGGTTACCACCAAAGATAGGTCGCTTTCTGCACAGTGGGAGCATACAATTTTAGTAACAAAAACAGGTTGCGAGGTTCTCACGCTCAGAGACGAAGAAACAGATATACCTGTGCTAAAATAGCGAACCTTGATTATTTTGCCCCTAAGCCATTGAAAAGTTTACGTAATTATTTTATTTCTGGATTGCTATTTTGGATTCCATTAGGGTTAAGTATTGTTGTTATTAAGTTTTTTTTGGACCTTATCAACAACATTGTGCCGTCCAAATATTTGCCTGAAACAATCTTTAGTTTGAACACTGATATTCCTGGTTCTGGAATTATTTTAGTAATTGTTATTATTACTACTACTGGCGTTTTATTTAATAACTTTATCGGCAAAAAAATACTAGAACTTTGGGAAAAATTGCTTGATAAAATTCCAGGTTTTAGAAGCATCTATAAAGCTTTAAAACAACTTTCGGATACTGTATTAAGCCCTTCTAGCAATAGTTTTAAAAAAACATTGCTGATTGAATACCCGCGCAAAGGACTATGGACGATTGCCTTTAAAACTGGCGACTATCACGGAGAAATTGAAGAAAAAATTAACCAAAAACTAATCAATATTTATGTGCCAACTACACCTAATCCTACTTCAGGTTTTTTTATTATGTTGCCAAAAGAACAAACTATTGAGTTAGATATGAGTGTTGATGAAGCATTTAAATTAATTATTTCAACTGGTGTGGTTTCACCAAAAACAAAACAAAAAACCATTTTGAATGGGGGTTGATAGGGTTTTGACTTAGTTAAAACTTGATAGCCCATGGACAGTGTTTTTTATCTTGAATATTTGCTGGTTTTTGTATTTTTCATTGTAGCGTTTATTTATTCTTCGGTTGGCATGGGCGGTGGCTCTTCTTATACGGCAATTATGGTGATTACTAACGTGTCGGCTTTGGTCATACCTATGGTATCGTTGTTGTTGAATTTAATCGTTAGCACAATTGGTAGTTATAACTATCTACGCAACAAGCATGGAAAACTGCGTATTATTTTGCCATTTTTATTTTCCGCGATTCCCTTTGCTTATTTAGGTGGTGCGTTACAACTAGAGCAAGATTTTTTTTTGTGGGTGTTGCTAATATCACTTATTTTGGTTGTGATAAGAATTTATTTTTGGCAAGACACGAGTCTTAATCTACAATTAAACAGCAAACAAAAAACTATTATCTCTATTGTTTCTGGTTCAATTCTAGGTTTGATTGCAGGTATTGCAGGAATCGGCGGGGCTGTTTATTTGGTGCCTTTAATTATTATGCTCAACATAGGCACCCAAAAAGAGGCAGCAGCAGCGGGTGTGGTGTTTGTTTGGGTAGTCTCTTTTGTTGGTCTAATTTCGCGTCTACAATACAATTCGATTGACTTAGCGCAATATATTCCTCTTATTGTTGCTGTAATTGCGGGTGGTTTTTTGGGTTCTTATATGGGCTCGTTTAAGTTTAGCCCACAAATCATGGAAAAAACTTTAGGTGCAGTCATTTTGTTGGCTATTTTTTTCTTAATCAAAAGAATTGTTTTTTGATTTTGGCTAGCTTGTTTTTAAAATTCTTGCTCTACAAAATCTAAATCAATTTGAATGTTAGAACCATCTAATAATTCTAAACACTTAGGCACTGCTAAAAATACCGCGCCCAAACAAACCGCAATTGCATCTGGTTTGCCCGGTAAATTGATAATCAAACTTTTGCCCCGAGTACCCGCTATTTGACGCGAAAGAATAGCAGTAGGCACACTACGTAAGCTCACAGCACGCATTTGCTCGGCAAAACCATCAAAAATACGTTCACACACAGCCCGTGTTGCTTCGGGCGTTACATCGCGAGTGGTAGGTCCAGTGCCACCCGTTGTAAGTATTAGATTACAGCCTTTGTTATCTGCAAAATCTACAATAGTGTTTTCAATCAAATTTTGTTCATCTTCAATAATAACAGATTCAATTTCGTATTTAGACAACAAGGCTTGTTGAATCCAATCTTGCATAGCGGGCCCACCAATATCCTCGTATTCACCATGTGCGGCACGGTCTGAAACAGTGATAAATCCAACCTTAATTTTTGTTTTTTTCATTTTGATAATGTTAATTGTTCCCTGATAATTGTAACTAATTTTTGGCGTAAAAATAACATATTTCAACAATTTTGCTTTAAATATGGTTTGTTTTTTATAGTGTTAATATTTTACAAATAATGTATTGTAAATTATGTGAACCCCCCCCAACCACAAAACCACCTAGAACATCGCATGCAATAACTATTGCAATAACAACGTTATGACATCGATGCTTTTAGATTGCTAAGTTGTTAGATTTAAATTGCTAAATTACTAAGTTGTTTTGTTAGGTTATGTAGGTTATAGAAACATGCGCTAA
>CALFDA010000033.1 GCA_937950605.1 uncultured PS1 clade bacterium
TAAAATCTATACATATTATTTCTAAAGTGTTAAAAAATCCGTTTTTTTTAACACTTTAAATGTATGATGTATTAGAATTATCGTTTTTTTACATTAAACCATGCATAAACTGCAATATATCATCAAAAATAATAGTTTTGAGACAACGAAAATTTTAAAGTCTCTTAATAATGCTCATCGTTATTTGGGAGAATTAAAGGGGAAATGTCAAGTTATTCCCAATCAGTCCATACTTCTTAATACATTAACGTTACAAGAATCACAAGATAGTTCCCATGTTGAAAATATTATAACCACTCAAGATGAACTTTTTAAATATCGCTTAACTCAAAATGATAAAAACCCTGCTGCTAAGGAGGTATGCCGATATAACGAAGCATTATTTTTTGTGTTTCGTCAGTATAAAAAAAATAAACTTATTACTCTCAACATAATCATTAAAGCACAGCAGATTATCAACGCAAATACAGCTGGCATTAGAAAGCAAACAGGCACGATATTATTAAATGGGGCAACACAAGAAATTGTTTATACTCCACCATCGCCAAATGAGGCACAAGAATTGTTTGCAGAGTTAGAAAATTTTATCAATGACGCAATACCAACAAAGCTTGATGCAATTATTAAAATGGCGATTATTCATCACCAATTTGAAAGTATTCACCCATTTTATGATGGCAATGGCAGGATAGGCAGGATAATCAATGTAATTTATCTAGTTAAAGAAGGATTGTTAGATATACCAATACTTTACTTAAGTCGTTATATCAACCACAATAAAAATGATTATTATCGCTTATTGCAACGAGTAAGAAAATCTAATAATTGGGAAGAGTGGATATTATTTATGATAAAAGGCGTAGAAAAAACAGCAATTAGCACCATAGAAGTTGTTGATAGAATTAGGAATCTACAACAACAATATAAACACAAAATTAGGAACAACCATGGCAAGATTTATTCACAAGACTTAATCAACAATATCTTTAAACACCCCTATACTAAAACTAAATTTTTGCAACAGGATCTAAAAGTCTCACGATTAACTGCTCGTAACTATTTGACACAATTAACCAATGGGGGTCTACTTACAAAGCACAAGCTAGGTAGAGAACATTATTATGTTAACTCAAAATTATTGGATATTTTAACCAAAACTAAAAATTTAAAAAATGACCGATAAACAACAATAAATGTACACACAAAAATCAGCCCAATCAGAACAATCCCTAGAAAACCAATTAATAACACAACTTCAATCATTGAAATATGAGCGTGTGCATATCCATGACGAGGGTGCGTTATTAGCTAATTTAAAAAAACAACTAGAAAAAATCAACAAAACCACTTTTAGTGAGGTTGAATTTAAACGTATTACCAACCGCTTACAAAAAGGCACAGTTTTTGAAAAAGCCAAAATTTTAAGAGATAGATTTAATTTAAAGCGTGATGATGGCACAAGCAAGGACTGGATTTATTTTTTAGATACCGAGGATTGGTGTCAAAATATATTTCAAGTTACTAATCAGGTAATGATTGAGAGAAGTTATAAAAATCGCTATGATGTTAGTATTTTGATCAATGGCTTGCCACTTGTGCATATTGAGTTAAAAAAGCGCGGGATTGAGATAAAAAAAGCCTTTAATCAAATCAATCGTTATCAAAGACATTCGTTTGGATTTAATTCGGCACTTTTTAATTATATTCAAATATTTATTATCTCGAATGGGGTTAATACTAAATATTATGCTAATAATAAACAACAATCGTTTAAACAAACTTTCTTTTGGGCAGACAAAGACAACAACAATATCAACGATTTAAAAACCTTTACTGATAGTTTTTTGGAGCCTTGTCATATTTCTAAGATGATATGCAAATATATTGTCCTAGCGGAAACGAAAAAAATATTAATGGTGTTGAGACCTTACCAATATTTTGCCACTGAAGCAATTGTTAGTCGTATTGTCGAAAGTAATAAAAATGGCTATATTTGGCATACAACAGGGTCAGGCAAAACCCTAACCTCATTTAAATCTGCACAAATATTAATGGGTTTAGAACAGATTCACAAAGTGGTATTTGTAGTAGATAGAAAAGATCTTGATGATCAAACTATCAGAGAATTCAACAATTTTAGTGCTGATTCAATAGATGGTACAGACAATACTAATGCCTTAGTTAAACAATTTAGCAATGATACTAAATTAATTGTAACCACTATTCAAAAGTTAAACAATGCCATTAGTCGCAAGCGTTATTTGGGCACAATGCAAGCAAAGCGTGATAAAAAAATTGTATTTATCTTTGATGAGTGTCATCGCTCGCAATTTGGCGACACACATCGACACATTACTAATTTTTTTACTAATAATCAGTTGATTGGTTTCACAGGCACACCTATCTTTGCTGAAAATGCAATTAGTAACAAAATGGGTAAGCGCACTACCAAAGAATTGTTTGGCGATTGCCTACACAAATATGTCATCATCGATGCAATTAAAGATGAGAATGTTTTGCGCTTCTCCATTGAGTATGTGGGCAGGTATACAGAGCGCAAAAATAGTAAAAATTATATTGATATTGAAGTTGAGAATATTGATACTAAAGAATTATTGGAATCTGATAAACGCCTTGACGCCATAAGCAATTACATTATTGCTAATCATAATCGCAAAACGCGCGCGCGAGTTCACAGCCATGTTTGCCGTGAGTTCGGTTGATGTTTTGATTAAGTATTATGAGTTGTTTAAGAAAAAATTTAGAGCCGAACAACACAACTTAAAAATTGCTACTATCTTTAGTTACAACACAAATGAAGATGACAAAGATGCTAATGGTTTGTATGAGGGTGATAATGTTATGATAGGTGGTAGACATATTCACCAGCACTCAAGGGATAAGCTAGAAAGCTATATCCAAGATTACAATAATACTTTTGGCACAAATTTTACTACCCGAGATTCACAAAGTTATTACAACTATTATAAAGATATACCCAAAAGGGTTAGAAACCGAGAGATTGACATACTGCTAGTGGTAAATATGTTCTTAACGGGGTTCGATGCACCCCATCTCAATACACTGTATGTGGATAAAAATCTTAAATATCATGGTTTAATTCAAGCGTTTTCACGCACCAATAGAATTGTAAACGAGAAAAAATCACAAGGCAATATTGTAAGTTTTAGAAACCTGAAGAACAATACCGACGAGGCAATTTTACGATTTTCTAACAAAGATGCTAAAGATAGCGTTTTAATGAAGTCTTATGATGAGTATGTGGAATTGTTCAACAAGGAGTTTATCAATCTCTCAAACATCGCGCCAAATGTTAGTAGTGTAGATACTTTAATTGATGAAAATCAACAACTTGAGTTTATTAAAGCCTTTCGAGAATTGTTGCGTATCCACAACATTCTAACGGGCTTTAGTGATTTTGACTACACTGATTTATCAATGGATAAACAGATGTTTAATGACTATAAATCTAAATATCTGGATTTACACGAGCAAGCTCAACATAGGCAAGCGAGCAAAAAGGTATCAATTCTATTGATGCTAGTGAAACAAAAAAAGATGAATTAAAAAACGCATCAACATGGCCATTGACACGCAGAAAAATTTGCGTTCTAAGCGTGAATTAATTATGGAGTTTATTGATTCGCAACTTGAAGGCGTGAATTCCGATGCCGTAAATGATAAGTTTGAAGCATACTGGGAGACACAAAAAATCAACGAGTTTGACAAATTTTGTGAGGCGGAAAACCTTAATAGAAACAAAGTTAAAAATATTATCGATACTTATTTGTATGACCAACGTCGACCACTTAATAACGACATATCAAAAACATTAAATAACAAATACAAACTACTCGAGCGCAGAACAATCATTTCAAGGGTGTTAGATAAGATTATGCATCATGTTGAAAAGTTTTACGAGTTGTAAAATTCTGCCGATTAAATCGATGTCGCTAAAACAATAATTAATCGTCAAACTAAAACTTTTTTACTTTTAAAAATTCGCCTGCTGATAGAATATTTTTTAATGCGTTAATGAATTTTTTGTATATTTGGCATATTTGGCACTACTTCATCATCAACTGGACCACCCGCTATAACCTCTTCATCGCTTGGTTCACGCACTGTAATAACTTGTAGGATAAAAATCACCTCTCGACCACACATTGGATTATTGCCGTCAATCGTTACCGAATTTTCGTCAACACGCGTTACAATAAAATCCTTAGGTTCTCCCTTTCCATTTTCCATGGTAATGGTTGTGCCTACCTTGCGATATTCTGCTGGCACATTTTCAATATAGTCGGTAAACACCAAAGCCTCATCTCTAGGTCCATAAATTTGATCACAATTAATGGGTAACTCTATAACATCGCCTTGTTTTTGCCCCATAAGTTCTGCCGATACTTCTGGCGTTAAAACATCGCTAGCACCATGTATATAGCCTAGTGGAAATTCAACTTCTGACAAAACATTTTGGGTTTTTTTATCGATTACTTTATAAGTAAGTTCGACAAATTTACCATCTTCAATAACCATTTTTGTCATCATTAAAAAATAGTTGCGCCAAAAATTTTGATTTCTTTGTCTTCGTAACCTAATACCAAACGCCCTAAATATTCTCCAGATATATTTTTATTGGTTTGTTTATACAATACGGTAACATAGTCGCCACGACGAATTATGCCCAAAAATTCAGGGTCGCTATTTAGTCCTCGAGTAAGTTTGCTACGTGCAAATTGCTTGCCCATTTCAATTTCATTAGCACCACGCAGCATTTCTTCAGAAAAATCGCGAGTAAATGCGCCATAATTTTTGTTATTAGAATGCTTAACAAGATCATTCCACATTGGATTAGCAATGGCTAATATCTCTTCATCGGTTTTTTCAACAATACTCATTTAATCCTCTTCACAAACTATTTAAACTTCTAACCGCAAATTTTCGCTGGTCAATAATACCTGATTCAAACACTGTTTGTGATGTTTGCTTGCTTTATAGCCCAGCTAACACCTAAAACTCTTGTAGATAACACAAAACACAGATTCATCTTAGTAAAAATTAAAACTTTTAGCAAAAAACCCCAATTCTTTAAATTTTTTATTAAAAAATAAAACCAAAAAGTGCAGAGCGAGCTAATTAAACAAGTCTACTTATAACATAACAAAGTCATGCAATATTTTGCCGATAAACATTATAGGGGCAATACATTAAAGACATTTAACCCCAGAAACACAATAAAAAATATTAAACATATAAAAAGTATGGCAAATTTAAAAGAAATTATTGCCAAAATAAAATAGGCACTATGCTGGCGGGTACAATCTTGGCAAAATTACTCAAAACAAGATGCCAAGGGTTTTTGCTAAAAATATATTGTTGTGTTGGCAAAACCACCAACGCAAGTTTAATCTTAAATGGCTGTAATACATATTGGTTTTATTTATAGATTATAGCAATTTCGCTATAAATTTACCCAATATGGGACATTGTATAAGTTTTTGCTTGAATATTTTTAGCACGCCAAAGGGCATCACACTTGCGGATGTGCTCTATCAGTGGCTGATAGAATTTTATTTAGACCATGAATATAAGCCTTGGCACTAGCAATAATAATATCCGTATCTGCACCTTGTCCATTAACAATACGTCCATTACTTTCGAGACGCACATTTACCTCACCTAGAGCATCTGTGCCCCGTGTAACATTTGAAACCGAATACAATTGTAAATTCATATTAACATCTACCAATGAATTAATCGCACTAAACGTAGCGTCTACCGCACCTGATGTATCAGCAGTTGCCGAGACTTTTTCTCCGTTAATACCAAGCATAATGTATGCCGAATGCTTCTTTCCCATTTCGCTTGATACTTTAAGTGATAATAATTTAATACTTTCGTGTTCTTCGCTTTGGGTTTCCGAGACCAGTGCTTGCAAATCTTCATCAAAAATTTCATGTTTTTTGTCTGCTAACTCTTTAAATTTCTTAAAAGTTGCATTCAACACATCGACATTGTCAAACTCAACCCCTAATTCTCGCATTCTAACCTTAAAGGCATTGCGACCTGAGTGTTTGCCCA
The DNA here is from genome assembly GCA_937950605.1 of uncultured PS1 clade bacterium. Taxonomy (GTDB): domain Bacteria; phylum Pseudomonadota; class Gammaproteobacteria; order PS1; family Pseudothioglobaceae; genus Thiodubiliella. The sequence goes on from CALFDA010000033.1 coordinate 6,106, forward strand.
TAACTAATGAATTAGCCCCCCAGCCCACATCTTCAGCACGCATGATTTCATAAGTTTCTCTATGCTTGAGCACACCATCTTGATGAATACCTGCCTCATGTGCAAAGGCGTTAGCCCCCACAATGGCTTTATTAGGTTGCACAATAAAACCAGTTACACTTGAAACTAAACGTGATGCAGAAAGAATGTGTGTAGTATCAATATTCGTATCACAATCAAAAACATCTTGGCGAGTGCGCACCGCCATCACAACTTCTTCCAAAGAGGTATTACCCGCACGCTCGCCCAAACCATTAATAGTGCATTCCACTTGGCGTGCACCGTTATATACAGCCGATAGAGAATTTGACACAGCCAAACCCAAATCATTGTGGCAATGCGCCGAAAAAATTGCTTTATCAGAATTTGGCACACGCTCAATCAAAGATTTTATCATCGCACCAAATTGATGCGGAATGTTATAACCCACTGTGTCAGGGATATTGATTGTTGTTGCTCCTGAGTTAATTGCCGATTCAATTACACGACAAAGAAAATCCTCATTGCTACGTCCCGCATCTTCGGGTGAAAATTCAACATTATCTGTCCAATTTCTAGCACACTTTACTGCATGTATAGTCTGTTCTACAACCTGATCAGGAGTCATATTCAATTTCATCTTCATGTGAAGATTACTAGTGGCAATAAAGGTATGAATACGAGATGAATTTGCCTTTTTTAATGCCTCTCCAGCACGATTTATATCTTTATCTAGTGCCCTTGCAAGCGAGCAAACAGTAGAATCTTGAATACTATTAGCAACCGCTTGAACAGCGTCAAAATCGCCTAGTGAAGCGATTGCAAACCCTGCTTCAATAACATCAACACGCATTTTCTCCAAAATTTTAGCAATGCGTATTTTTTCATCTTTGGTCATTGATGCGCCAGGCGATTGTTCGCCATCTCTTAGCGTTGTATCAAAAATAATTAACTTGTCAGACATTTTTTGTCTCCTGTATCTATTGCATTGGTATTTTTAAGGTGTGCTGGCTTTTCGTCCAGTCGCTGTGATAGGTTACCTTACGGCAATAATCGTAACAAAGTCAGGAGTTCGCTTTGTTCGTAAAAAGATTTTTTGATTTGATTTGTCATCATAACTTCTAGATTATAAATTAAATATTTAATGATTTTTTGTTTTTTTCTTTAGCGCACGCTTCTTACGCACATCAATCATAGTGATAATAACGCCTGATAAAGCATAAAAAAGAAAGAAAGTAAATAAAATTACACTTGGCCACCACATTACGACAACAATAATCAATATAGCGATTAATAATAATTTAAAAGATGCTCTGCCTTTAAGATTAATTTCTTTAAAACTGTAATAACGAATATTGCTGACCATAAGCACACCAGCACCAACCAAGATAACCCAACTGATGATCGTCAAATATTGTTCATAGGGTGTAATACCGATAAATTCCTTAGCCCACACCAAGCCTGCAATCAATGCTGCCGCTGCTGGAGAAGGTAAACCTTGAAAATAGCACTTATCTTGAATGCCGATTTGGGTATTAAAACGCGCCAAACGTAGTGCGCCAGCAGCAATGTAAATAAAGGCACCCACCCAGCCAATTTTACCTATTTGCTCAAACTGCCAAAAATACATCAATAATGCTGGTGCAATACAAAATGAAAGCATGTCCGCCATCGAATCATATTGTTCACCAAAAGTACTTTGCGTATTAGTAAGACGTGCAACACGCCCATCTAAACTATCCCACAACATTGCCACAAAAATAGCCATTGCAGATTCTAGATATTGACCTTTAATTGCCAAAATAATCGCAATGAAACCCGAAAACAATCCAAATGTTGTAAGAACATTGGGCAATAAATAAACCCCTTTCTTGGATTTTTTTTCTGTCATATGCTAATTACATGCCATTGGCTAATATGAAGCAAGATAAAACCTACTATCATTGGGAATTTTCACACTCATTCAACTCAAACTAGTGCCTTATTGGATTTTGCAAATAAAAACGCCTAACAGAGTTAGGCGTTGATTACAATGTTAACTATTATGCTGATTAATAATTTTATTTTTCGTAATCCAAGGCATCATTAAGCGTAATGATTCACCCACCTGCTCAATTTGATGTTGGCGTTGGGTTTTGCGACGCTCAGGTAACTCACCTATGTTAGCCATAAACTCTTTAACAAAAGAACCATCTTGAATTTCGCTCAAAATCTTTTTCATCTCTGTCTTAGATGCATTACCAATTACACGCGGACCACGGGTTATATCGCCATACTCAGCCGTATTCGAGATGGAATAGCGCATATTTGCAATACCGCCTTCATACATCAAATCAACAATTAGTTTTAATTCATGTAGACACTCAAAATACGCCATTTCTGGTTCATAGCCCGCTTCAACCAAGGTTTCAAATCCTGCTTGAACCAATGCTGTTGCGCCACCGCATAATACTGCCTGCTCACCAAATAAATCAGTTTCTGTTTCCTCTCTAAAGGTGGTTTCTAAAATACCTGTGCGACCGCCACCAATTGCTGATGCATAAGACAAAGCAACTTCCTTTGCGTTACCAGATACATCGTGATAAACCGCAATCAAATCAGGAACACCACCACCTTTCACAAATTCTGAGCGCACAGTATGACCTGGCGCCTTAGGTGCAATCATAATGACATCAAGGTCTGCTCTTGGTTTAATAATTTCAAAATGAATATTCAAACCGTGTGCAAAAGCAAGCGTTGCGCCTTGTTTGAGGTTTGGTTCAATATTTTCTGTATAAATCTTTGCTTGAATCTCATCAGGCACTAATATAGTTACCAAATCTGCCCATGCGCTTGCATCTTCAATTGATTTAACATCTAAACCAGAATCCATTGCTCTTGTCGCTGAAGCAGAACCCTTTCTAAGTCCAACGACTACATTTACGCCTGAGTCTTTTAAGTTATTTGCATGTGCATACCCTTGTGAGCCATAACCAATAATAGCAACTTTTGTATTTTGAATGATGCCTAAATCTGCATCTTTATCGTAATGTATGTTCATTTTTTCCTCTTTATTACCAGTATTTTTGTTTAATTAATATTCTTTTTTCTGACAAACACCAGTTACACCTGTTCTAGAAATTTCCAAAATTTCAAATGTATCACATGCCATCAAAAAATCATTGATTCTCCGACTTTTTCCAGCTACTTCAACGATATAAGTATCTGCGCTGACACCAACTATCTTAGCACCATGAGCATCAATTATGCTATCTATTTCAATTTGAGAGTTTGGATTGTTATTAATTTTAATCAAAGCTAATTCACGCTCAACGTGTTTAGTTGCGGTTAAATTCGTAACTTTCACCACATCAATCAGTTTATCTAACTGTTTAATAATTTGTTCAATAATCGTGTTATCACCAATACTAACAATGGTCATGCGCGATAAAGTTTTGTCATTAGTTGGTGCAACTGTTAATGATTCGATGTTAAAGCCTCGCGCAGAAAACAAGCCTGCTACTCTTGACAATGCGCCAGATTCGTTTTCTAGTTGTAATGAAATAATATGCCTCACAAGATAGCCCTTATCCTACACCAAATTCAATCCTTTATCGTTTTTTGTTTTCATCTTATCGCGACCTGCCAATAACATCTCGTGATGTCCTGCACCTGATGGAATCATTGGAAATACATTTTCACTTGGATCAATCAAAATATCAACAAACACAGTGCAATCTTTTTGTTTAAAAGCCTCAAGCAATGCTGGTTTTAAATTTTCTTGCTTGTCAACCTTGATGCCCATATGTCCATAACTCTCAGCCAACTTAACAAAGTCTGGCAAAGCGTCCATATAAGACATTGCATAACGTTTTTCATAAAAGAACTCTTGCCATTGTCTAACCATGCCCAAATAGCCATTATTAAGATTAATAATTTTAACAGGCGTATGGTATTGCAACATGGTTGAAAGCTCTTGTAGCATCATTTGGATACTGCCTTCACCAGTAACACAAACTACATCTGAAGCAGGATCAGCCAATTTTGCGCCCATTGCCGCTGGCAACCCAAAACCCATTGTTCCTAAACCCCCAGAATTAATCCAGCGACGCGGCTCATCAAATGGATAGTATTGTGCCGCCCACATTTGATGTTGCCCAACATCGCTAGTAACAATCGCCTCGCCCTGGGTCACTTCGTATAAGGTCTGGATAACACTTTGTGGCTTAATAACACCAGCTTTGGTTTGATAAGACAATGAATCAACCGCACGCCATTTTTCAATTTGTTGCCACCATGGTTTAATGTTAGGCAATTCTTGATCTTTTAGAGCTTGTGTGATTGCACTTAAAGCATCGTTAACCTGCCCAATAACCGCCACATCAACGCCAATTATTTTGCCCACCGAAGATGGGTCAATATCAATATGAATGATTTTTGCATAAGGGCAAAACTTATCTAAATCGCCCGTAATTCTATCATCAAAACGCGCGCCTATAGCAATAATACAATCTGAGTAATGCATTGCCATATTAGCCTCATAACTACCATGCATGCCCAGCATGCCCAAAGATTGTCTATCAGTTGCAGGATAAGCCCCTAAACCCATTAAAGTCTGCGTAATAGGAAAATTAGTGCGACGTGTAAATGTGCGTAACGCCTCGCTAGCGTTGCCAATTACACTACCCCCGCCAGAATAAATAATTGGTTTTTTGGCTTGTTTAATTAATGCTTGCGCCTTATCTATTTGAGCAGTGTCAATAGTTATTTCACCTTGGTATGAGCGCATATTGATTGATTTGGGGTAACCCTCAAACTCACAAACAGCAATTGTTGCATCTTTGGTAATATCAATTAGCACTGGAGCTGGTCGTCCTGTTGTTGCAATGTGAAATGCCTTTTTCACAATATTCGACAAGTCGTTAACATCTTTTACCAAAAAGTTATGTTTAACGCACGAGCGTGTAATGCCAACTGCATCAACCTCTTGAAAAGCATCGTTACCAATTACCGCAGAAGAAACTTGACCCGAAATAACCACCATTGGAATAGAATCCATATAAGCAGTGGCGATACCAGTTACTGCATTAGTTAATCCTGGACCAGAAGTTACCAATGCCACACCACATTTTCCGCTAACACGCGCATAACCATCTGCGCCATGCACAGCTCCTTGTTCGTGGCGAACTAAAACATGAATAATGTCATCACAGGCATCAAGTGCATCATAGATATGTAACACAGCACCACCTGGGTATCCGAAAATGTGGCTTACATTTTCACTCTTAAGACAATTAACCAGTATTTGAGCACCGTTTAACTTCATTGTATCTACTCAAGGTTTATGGTGAAAAAAACCATCAAATTATACCGAAGGCAATCGCTGTTATAAGGAATTTTGCCAATCTTCTGAATAGAATTGAATAGGGGAATTGTCGCGCTCAAATGTCTTAATTTCCCAAGTATCTGGCTGTGAAAGAATACTAGACAACAATTGGTCATTTAACAAGTGACCAGTTTTATACCCCTCATAACTACCAATTAAGTTAGCCCCTAATAAATATAAATCGCCAACAACATCTAAAATTTTGTGTTTGACGAATTCATTGTCATAACGCATGCCATCTTCGTTCAGCACATCGTCATCACTAAGCGCAATCGCATTGTCCATGCTCGCACCTAGTGCTAAATTTTTCTCTCGCATATATTCTACATCACGTATATAACCAAAAGTTCTAGCTCTGGATATTTCCTTAAGATAGGACTTTTGTGCAAAGTCAATGCTAAGACTTTGCCCGCTTTCTTTAACTTTTTTGTGATTAAAATCAATCTCTAGTGTTACCCTAAACCCCTCATGTGGTGCTATTTGCGCCCAAGAATCATTGTTTTCTACGCGTACCTTGTCTTTAATTACAAAAAATTTTTTATGCACATCTTGCTCCTTAATGCCTGCTGATTGCACTAAGAAAATAAAAGGCGCCGATGAGCCGTCCATAATTGGCACTTCAAATGAGTCTAGCTCTACTAATATATTGTCAATGCCTAATGCCGAAAATGCACTCATCAAATGCTCAATAGTTGAAACCTTAACACCATCATTCTCGATACTAGTTGACAAAACAACTTCATTTACAAAGGCATTATGTGCTCGAACTAGTTTGCCACCTACATCCATGCGTTTAAACACCACGCCATAATCAATATCCGCAGGAATTAGTGTCATGTTAATCATAGCACCACTATGAATACCAATACCACGTGCTTTAACAGATTTTTTGATGGTTCTTTGTTTAATCATAAAAATTTAAACCTCTTCTTGCTAATACCTATTTTATCCAAAAAACTATTTTTACTCGCTGATTGTTGCGCAGATTCAGGCTCGTTAAGACCAAATAATAATAAGCCTAAAACACAAGCATATTCTGGTTGTAGCCACTCACGCTTTGCGCTAATAAGATCGGTATTAACACACCCTATCTTAACCCTTTTTTTGTAAAGATTATGCATTAAACGATTGCAGTCTTTCATCTTAGCACCACCACCCACTAAAACAAAGCCCGAAAGCGACCGATACAAATTTTCATCGTTGAGTTTTTTTCTAATTAACTTAAACAATTTTGAATAAGTATCTTGAATCACTTCAGCAAGCGATTCTTGCGATAGATAACAATAATTTGAATCATCTATTTGTTGAAATTGAATTAATCTATCATAGCCTAATTTGATTTGTGCTTGTCCGTGCTGTATTTTTAAACGCTCTGCCTCTTGAAAAGAGGTATTAAAGGCTTCGGCAATATCTTGCGTTACTTGTCTTGCGCCAAAATCAATAACACTGCTATAAACAATACCACCCTTTTTAAATACTGATAAATCAACTATATCTGAACCAATATCAACCAAACAAACATCTTTGTCTTTCTCGTCCTGATTCAAACAAGATTCTCCACTAGCCATTGAATTTGGCACGATATTAGACAAACCCAAATCACTTTGGTGAATGCTGTTTTCAAGTGCCTCTACGTGATGGTTAGAAGCAGCAACAATATGCATACTAACGCCTAAATTGTCCGCTTTTTTGCCAATGGGCTGAAGAATCGGTTCGGGATTTGCATCTAAGTTGTAATGATGGGTAATGTGATTAATGATTTGATGACTTGGCGGTATTTTGACCATTGATTCGACAATCTTAACAACCGTATCCACTTCTGATTGTTTAATTCTTTCAGAAGATACATGTATATGAGCACCCTGATTAAGCGTCTTGATGCTTGGGTCAGAAATATTGACACTAACATTTTCAAAATTTGTGTCATAATCTTTAACAATTTTTCGCTTAATGTCTTGAATGACTTGTGTTACTTTTTTAGTATTTGTTATAACACCCTGTCTAACTCCAGCAGAACCAGCCTTTCCATAAGCAAAAACTTCCACTCTGCCATTCTTTACCTCCGCAAGCAAAATAACAATCTTGCTACTACCAATATCAATACTTGCGATAAAATCTCCCGCAACCATACCTTTTTACTTTGAAAATTCTAACTACTGATACAAATATTTGAGTTCAATCACTTTGCTATTTAATATATAGGATATGGTTAAACTTTTTTGCCTGCGTAACTTATTATTGCTAAAGCGTCAATAATGGTGGAGGGATAGGGATTTGAAACCAATTAAAGCAACAAACTAAAACGAACCAGTCCACCAAACCGCAATAATACAGGGATTTTACATTTTTATTATTTTAGTTTGTTGCTATTTATTGATCTATGTGGTTAGAATGTGGTTAAACTTTCAATCAACAAAAAATAAATCTACAACAATAATGTCTTTTTTATATTGCAACAGTCCTAACCTAACAATCATTCGCAATACAGACAGCACTCCATCAACGGACGCGGTGTGAGTAATGGCAATAGCAACACCCCAAGTGGTGAGCCATAAAATTGAGCCGAGCATAAATTTAGTAGACTCGCGAAACACAGAGGTGACTAAAAATAGCGAGAGTAGTGGAAACAAGCCTAGAATAATTGCACTCATAACTGCTTTTAAATGTGGTTATAAATCATTAGCTGCATGAAACGCACCTATATCTTGTAGGGCTAGAGTTGGGCTTCTTGTGCATCAGTGGTTAAGGCGTTGAGAATGCTTTTGCAGATAAATACCTCTCTAACATAACTATTAGCATCAACCATGCTGCCTTCATGTAGAGTGTAGAATTGCTCAATTAGAGCTTTGCATGCTTGCAGTTCTGAGGGCTGATTAAGATTAAAGTTATTGCTTTTACAAATTGAGCGGGTAATATCCTCCATTGCCCCAGTTGTAAGTGTTGTCGATAAAACATGGTCCCAAGCATTAGAGCAACTCATATTAGTTTTGGTTTTATTGCCGTTATAGAGATTTACCCACACCGCAGGATTTTTGTATTTTTGCAATTCGGCAAATAAACTTGTGGTTTGGCTTTTGAGAATCTTTGCCGAGGTGTTAGTGCTAGGAATACCCTCAGCCAAGGTTTAGCATGCTGCGTAGTATGCTTTGACATCTGCTGTTAGGTAGTAGAGTTGATTATGTGAGGTTTTATAAATGCTATCCATGAGCAGTTTAAAGTTGATACCTCCTGCGGTTTTATCATATGGATAGGCACTGGCGGTTGTGGTAATATCAACCATAGTTTGTTAAACGCTCCAGCAATAAGGATAATGCCATCAGGCACTGCAACACTCTGGGTGCTATTGGTAGTTGGATCATAAATGTGTATGGTGCCTATAGGGATAATAGTTGCAGTGAAGATGGTGGTGCCGAGAGCCACAGTTTTAAGCCATGCAAAAGGGGTAACCCTCACCCATAATTGGTTGCATTATCGAGTTGTTAGTTGCTATGATAATTGCACCTAAGCCTGCTGCCACACTAAACATAACAACTAGGCGATGTCACTATAAATGAGTGCTAAGCGTGAGAAGCTGTCCGCAATCTCTTGGAAGCCTCCATAGGTGTAGAACTCCATCTCTAGTGCTAAGGCTCTAGGTGCGATTAAAGATGCTAATAGATAGCTGCAATAGCTGGTGAGCTTAAAAAACCATTTATGCTACCTTGGTGTTATGGTGCAATAGTTAGTTGGTTTTGTTCATGCTAAGTTGCTTATTGCTTTTCACAAAAAACAGGTTATTTCTTGAGTTGTGTTTTCATAAAAGGTAGTTTATTTTTAGTTATGCTTGCATAGGACTTAAACATTTGTTGTGTTATTCTTTGCATTAACTTTTTGCATAAAAACTCGATAATGTTGTGAATAACAACTACCTGATAGCATCTCTACTCATTTGCCCGCTAAAACGCTTAATTTGCTTGAGAATACTATTGTTAAATTCGATGTTATTAACCAAATCTGCTAGGGAATCTGCACGCGCTTTTTTAATTGCTAGATTGAGTTATATAAGCCCGCGACTTTAACTCTTGCATACTGGCAATAATTGGGGCAACTGCCAACTGAGCATAATGCATGAGAGCTACCATCATTAGCATTGTTAGAGGCTATAGCCGCTAGTCTGGTGAGCTCATACAAATTGGTAAGCAAATCATCAACTATGGCAAATGACACAGCCCGTGCAGCACTTTCTCTTAGGGTTTGAATGGGTGACCTCAACAATATCATATTTCACTCCAAACTCTAAGTTTTTGATAATTGGCAGAGGCATAGAGGATAAAAAGCCTATCTCAGAGGCTGTTAAGTTGGCGTTTTTGTTTTTAATGGAACTACCTCATAAATCAATTTTTTATTCAAAAGACAAATAAACCGCAAACTTAAAATAAAAACTGTTAGTTTTCTAGATTTAGAAACTATTTGTTAGAGTGTTGATGATTTTTTGCA
>CALFDA010000034.1 GCA_937950605.1 uncultured PS1 clade bacterium
GTTATGCAGATTTAACAGCAGAACAAATTGCATGTTTTTACTCACTTAAATAGCAATACAATTAATAAAATCCTAACTTTAGTTAGGATTAGAATTCTTTAGGATTTTAGAATTATCTAAGATTCAATATGACACACTAAAGACCCCCACATTAAACCCAAAAACCTAACAAAAAACCTACATTTAAAGCAGATATAGCACCATAGCAAATGATAATTTACCATAGCAAATGCTAATTTATGGTAAATATATTATTTATCAATACTTATATAAATATGCGCGTTTAAAACCACCCAAGAGTAAACCTTTGCTGATAGTTTTATCAATATCCCAAACTCACAACTAGACATTATTAACAAAATCATTGATAATTGCTCTGTAGTTACATTTAGAGCATAATTAAAGGTAGAACCAGCATTGATAGCGTTATCCACTCAGATGGGTGGCGTGGGTATAATGGACTTGTAGATTTTGCTTATAAGCAGCATTTTAGAGTTTGTCATAGCAACAATGAATTTGCTCGAGGAAACTCTCATACTTAACGGCATAGAATCGTTTTGTGGTTATGTCAAAACAAGAGTTGGTAAAATTCAAAGAAATGAATAAAAACAACTTTGAATTACATCTTATAAGAGTGTGAATTTAGGTTTAATAATAAGAGATAAAAATCTCTATAATGTTTTGCCTGCAGAGTTAGAAAAAGATTGTTTGGGTTGTTGTGAGCCTTGATTTTTTTGCATTTTATTAAAAAAATCAGTTCAATTTGAGTATATTTGTTAGAAATTTTAATATATTGATATGGCAAATTAAGCTAAACAGTCATTTGACTATGTGTTACAGTTAAATTTTAATGCATTATAAAAACCTATGGCTATCACATCTGATAATTTTTATTTATGCAAAAAAAATCGTATTGGGACAATAATATAGTAAGGTTTTTACTGATCATTATTGATTAGAAATTATGAATATTACGATTTTCAAAAACGATTTTATAAAAATTATTTAATCCCGTTCAACATTTATTTGCCTTGTTTGACGATGTTTATGTCTATTTTATTCAATGGCGAGGATAACGGTAGTTTTATTTGAGGAAGCACATAATAAATGATTGATAACAGCATGAGCAAAATAAAATTCACTCATCATACTTTAATGCTATGAATTTAGCATTAATAACTAAAATTCACACAGTTATTAAGGCTGGTCAGGTGTGTGATTCTAATATTGTTGCCAAAGCTATAAGCGCATGGTTCGCGGTTATTCTTTAGACCCACATCCCCAGGCAAATTTTGCCAAAGAGCAGTTTGCTGTTGTGCGACTGCCACGTATCAAACGCGACCGCGTCCCAGCAAGTAGCGTTGAAGTGATGCAAGATTTAGCAAGCGCAATAAAACAGGCTAACCCTGATAAACAATTTTATGCCGCTAAAGTAACAGGTCCTGCACGCTCATCTGAAGGTACGATGTTGTATTATATCAATGAGATTATTGTTAAATAAACCCGCTCAATCTCCACATAAAATGATTCTTCAAACTATTCGCTAACTTTTAAAAAATTGATTGGATTAGCAATTAAGATGAATTTTTACCCGCTTCGCAATGGTTTATAAATGATGTAATATCCAACAAGGACATAATTTTATTAAATTCACTAAAAAAATAACTCAAGTTATCAAGCACTACAAATAGCATTTGAATCAGGTATTATTAGCCGACGGAAAAATTGTATTTGAAAGGTTGTATTATGAAAAAAAAGTTTGATATTTGTGTTGTAGGCGCAACTGGTGCGGTGGGTGAGGCGATTCTTTCTATTTTAGATGAGCGTAATTTTCCTATTGACAATTTATATCCTTTGGCTAGTGCTAATTCAGCAGGCAAAAAAGTATTATGTCAAGGCAAACAATGGGCAGTGCAGGATTTAGCAAAGTTTGATTTTTCTAAAGCACAAGTAGGTTTATTTTCAGCGGGTGGTAGTATCTCTGCAAAATATGCGCTGATTGCCGCTGAAGCGGGTTGTGTGGTGATTGATAATACTGCACACTTTCGCCGTGATGTTGACATTCCATTGATAGTGCCAGAGGTAAATCCACATGCGATTGCAAAATACACACAGCGTAATATTATTGCTAACCCAAACTGTTCAACTATACAAATGTTGGTGGCACTTAAACCGATTTATGATGCAGTAGGCATTAATCGCATTAACGTGGCAACCTATCAGGCGGTATCAGGTTCTGGCAAAGAGGCAATCAACGAGCTGACTAGTCAAACAATGAATTTATTAAATGGCAGAGATATTGATATTGAGGTTTATCCAAAACAAATAGCTTTTAATGTGATTCCACATATTGATGTTTTTCAAGATAATGGTTACACTAAAGAAGAGATGAAAATGGTGTGGGAAACGCAAAAGATTTTTGAAGATGAGGCGATTTTAGTGAATCCTAGTGCAGTTCGTGTACCAGTAATTTATGGGCATTCTGAGGCGATTAATGTTGAAACCAAAACCAAAATAACAGCCGTTGAAGCAACGCAATTATTAGCAAAAGCACCTGGAATTAAGGTGATAGATAAGCGTGAAGATGGTGGTTATGCAACTCCATTTGTAGAAGCAACCAATCATGATGAAACATTTGTTAGTCGTATTCGTGAGGATATTTCTTGTGAAAAAGGACTTAATCTTTGGGTAGTTTCTGACAATATTCGCAAAGGCGCAGCACTAAATACAATACAGATTGCTGAAATTTTAATTGAAAAATATTTGTAAGAATTGACTATGTCGACAAAATTTTCATTAAAACCCTTGTTGCTATTTCATGGCAATATTGCATAAACAATTAACTTGCCTTTTGATTATGCCCATGAACACAGTTATTGGGTCTTATGGATTTTTTGCTTATCCCTTGTTTTGTATTATTTGGGTAGTTGTTGCAATAAATAGCTATAAATAAAGCACTAATAAAAACAATGATAAAAATTTCTAGAAAAACCAACGAAACTGATATTAGTATTGAGTTAAATATGACTGGTTCGGGGAAAGCAGACATTGACACTGGTGTAGCGTTTTTGGACCATATGTTGGACCAAATTGCACGACATGGATTAATGGATTTGACCATTAAATGCGATGGCGATACCTATATTGATGATCATCACAGCGTTGAGGATATTGGTATTACGCTAGGTCAGGCATTTGCAAAAGCACTAGCAAATAAGGCAGGACTTACACGTTATGGATACGCTTATGTGCCATTAGATGAAGCACTTTCGCGCGTGGTGCTAGATTTATCAGGGCGCCCTAGCTTAGAGTTGAATGTGAGTTTTACTCGCAGTATGATCGGCACTTTTGATGTGGATTTGATTGCCGAATTTTTTCAAGGTTTGGTAAATCATGCGCTAATCACCTTGCATATTGATAACTTACGCGGTGTCAATGCTCACCATCAAGCGGAAACCATCTTCAAGGCTTTCGGTAGAGCACTTAGAATGGCTACTACACTTGATGAGCGTCAGGCAGGCGTTATTCCTTCTACTAAAGGTTTACTATAAGTGCAAAATATTGCAATTATTGATTATGGCATGGGCAATGTTCGTAGTGTGCAAAAAGCATTAGAGCATGTGGCACCGAATGATAATATATTTTTAACAGATGATGTAGCATTGATTAATGCTGCAGATCGTATTGTTTTTCCTGGTCAGGGCGCAATCGGTGCGTGTATGCAAAAATTAGAGAATCATCAACTTGTTGATGTTATCAAGCAAGCAACAAACGAAAAACCTTTTTTGGGTATTTGCTTAGGCTTACAACTGCTATTTGATTCTTCACAAGAAAATGGTGGCACGCAAGGATTATCTATTCTTGCAGGAGATGTTGTGCATTTTCCAAAAAGTAACTTAAAAATCCCGCATATGGGTTGGAACAAAGTTAAACAAACTCAGAATCACCCACTTTGGCATAATATTAAAAACAATGCACATTTTTATAGCGTACATAGTTACTATGTTCGGCAAGTTGATTCGTCTGTGGTTGCTGGTATAAGTGATTATGGTGTCGAGTTTACTTGTGCGGTGGCTAAGAACTGTTTGTTTGCGGTGCAATTTCATCCTGAAAAATCTCAACATGATGGGTTGCAACTACTAAAAAATTTTGTTAATTGGTCAATTTGAGATAATTTCTAACTTTCTTCTTGTATTTATTTTTGCCGCCATACAAAAATTTGTCGTAATTTCATTGTAAATAGATGATTGTATAATTGCAGATTTTAATAACTAACAACCAAGCAATAATGAAAACCATTGAAATTAGTTTAGATGTATATAACAAATTATATGAGTTGGCAACAGGTTTTGATGACACGCCAAACTTAGTAATACAAAGGCTAATCAATCATTTTTACAATTCTCAAAAAATACCATTAGATAATAAATTAAATAAAAACAAACATAGCATGGATTACACGAAATACAATTTTAACGGTCATTTTGGATTGCCAAAACGTCGACTAGTGCTTGAGGTAGTTAAACAGTTCGTTGCTGATAATGAGGGCATATCTTTTCAAGATTTAGAAGCCAAATTTCCAAAATCTTTACAAGACGGTCCTTATGGCGTATTTGATACGTTCGAGCAAGCCACTAAGACGAATGATCGAAAAAATAAGCGTTTTTATACCAACCCAGAACAACTCGTTCAATTATCAGATGCTAGTATTGCGGTTTGTAATCAATGGCATATCTGGGATATGAAAGAATTTATTAAACAGGCTACGAAATTGGGTTATGTGATAGGAATCGATGACAATTCATAACATTAGCATGATAACCACTACCAAAAATATTCAAGTGATTCAAATAATGATAGAGCATGTATAACGGTTTGCGCTTATCAAAATCGGCATCAAGCGGATAAACACTGTTGTAACTTTGATAAAACTCATTAGAAAATCCGCCAAACATAAATGTTAGAGCAAAATCCATTTCTCGATGCCCATAATAACTAGCACTGTCAATAAAATAAGGGTGGTTTTTCCCACTTAAGACATTTCCTGACCATAAATCGCCATGTAATAATGCAGGCTTGATGTTGTTATCAAGTAAGTTAGGCAAAACGCTTTCTACCTCTAACAATTGTTGATATTCGTTGTTGTTGATAAGTTTGTTTTGTTTAGCTAATTCAATTTGATACAACAATCGGTATTGCCAATAAAATTCTATCCAGTTGCTAACATTTTGATTAACACCGTTAAGCTGAGGAATTTGACCAATTTTATTGTCAAACGCAAAACCAAAATATTTAGTGGTGTGTCGATGCAGTTGAGCAAGTTCGAGACCCATTTGTGTTTGTAATTTTGGGTTGTTGGCAACTTCTATCCATTCAAGAATTAGGCTGTGTTGGCAACTTCCTAATACTTTTGGCGTGTGAATAGTTTCCCCTAATATATTAAGTTCTATGCCCTCATTAATCAGTTGTTGATTGGCTTGCGTTTGCGTTTTGATAAAAACTGTATCACCATTGTCTAAGACGACTTGATAAGCAGCAAACAAACCAGTGCCAACGGATTTTTTATGGCTTACCTCGCGCCCTAAGTGCTTCTTAATATATGTCTCAACTAACATGACTATTTAATCAAATTGTGTTTGCAAGCAGCGAATATAAGCCTGATAATCCATCGGCATATTATTTTTTTGTGAAGAAAAAATCATCTTAGCAATGCACTCCATCATTTTATGTTCTGCCTCGTGCGGGTTTTTAGTTGTATTGAGTATTTGCTGGTAATATTTTCGAATACCTATTGGTTGATTAATCGACAATTGCTCTCTAAGCGATAAATGCAAATTGATGTGCAAAAAGGGGTTAACTTCGCCCTGTTCTGGAAAATAATCAGATTCCACATCGTTAATCAGCTGTTGATATTCAGGGTGCATTTCAATCACCTGTGTTAGTTGATTTTCTAAAGGATCAAGTGCTTTTTTGTCTATGAATTTTTGCCAAGCATTGGCGAGGAATGTTCTTTGCGTGGCTCGATTTTGTGTATAAAACACTTAAAAATTTCCGCCCTATAGGTTTTTTTCTTCGTATTCACACAAATCAAGCAGAATGCACTCTGTGCATAATGGTGAACGCGCTTTACAGGTGTAACGCCCATGTAAAATCATCAAGTGGTGTGCGGGTACGCGATATTTATCAGGAATAAATTTTACTAATTTCTTCTCTACTTCTAATACAGTCTTGCCACTAGCAATAGCGGTACGATTGGCAACACGATAGATATGTGCATCAACCGCAATAGTCGGGTGACCAAAAGCAGTGTTAAGAACAACATTAGCAGTTTTGCGGCCCACACCTGGCAAAGCTTCTAATTCTTTGCGCGTTTCAGGCACTTTGGAGTCATGCTTGTCAATTAAAATCCTACAAGCTTGAATAATGTGCTTTGCTTTTGAGTTGAATAAACCAATGGTTCTAATAGTGTCTCTGACAACATCTTCGCCCAATGCGCAAATGGCTTCAGGTGTGTTAGCAAGTGGAAAAAGTTTATCAGTTACTTTATTTACGCTCTTATCGGTTGTTTGCGCTGACAAAGTAACTGCAACTAATAACTCAAAAGGTGTCGAATAGTTTAACTCTGTTGTCGGGTCAGGTATTTTTTTAAGCAACCTGCCAAACATTTTGCTGCGCGTTTCGGCGTTCATTATTTATTCTCACTAAAATAATATAGCGAAGAATTATACTTTATTATCGTTAAATAATCCAATCTGGATAAATATGGGAATTATGACAATGTCAAATTTACTTAAACTAAAGGAAAATGATATAGGCGTTAAACAACAAAACGGTACTACAACGAAAATTATCTAGTTTTACAAAAAAGACTTGGGATATTGTTCTAATTGTTGCCAAAGATCTTCTTTATCGGGGTAAGCTTGGCGCATTTTTTCAATACTTTTGGAATAATCATCGATTGATAAATAACCATTTTTTCCCAATCGTATGCGATTTTGCACAATTTCAAGCCAGTTTTTTTGTTCGGCTTGACTAAGTGATTTGGGGTAGTTTCTAGCCTTGAAGTGTATAAATAACTGGTTGAGTTTTGGGTCTTTAAACATTGGACGAAAATTTTTTAATGTTTCTGCGTTAAGCATTTGGATTTGCTCGCTGATGCGCCTATCAGAATTATCCATAAAACCATCGTATAAGGATTGATCAACATCAGATGCTTTTGGTTGTTGTTGGTCGCTACGATATAAATTTTGTGCTATTTGAGTTATTTGTGTTTGATTATTTTTAATAAATTCTAGTCGTTGCAAACAGGTTTTTAAATCGATTTGTAATTGTTTGGCGGTTGTTGTTTGTAGGTTGTAAATATTTGGTACAAACATCGGGCTTTTATTAAAAATTAATTCTTTGATTTGTAACCTTTCTACACCTTCTGGAAGTTCTGATTGTTTAATGAACAGGCGTTTTTTTAATTCTTCTGTTTCAAGTTCTAGCAATATAGAAGGATCCTGATCAAGATTAAAAACAATCGCTCTATCGCTATATTCTGGATGATAAGCCAATACGCTACATAGTCGTGTACAAGAAAGCGCAGCAGGATACATGCCCGAGGTGTGCAACATGGGTTCAAATAGTATAAGTTTGTTTTTTACAGTTTGTTTCTCTCTTAAACTAAACGCATACCCAAACAGTTTTGGTTGTTTTTTTTTAATAATTTTTGCAATAGCAATAGTAGCGCGCACATCTGCCAAAGCATCGTGTGCATCATCGTGTTTGATACCATTAGCGGGCGCAAGTTGATCGAGTTTAAAAATGGGGCTATTGTTTTCATCATAAACCCAATTAAGACTATCATCTTTTTTTAGCGCATAACACAGGCGCACCACATCTAAAATATCCCAGCGGGTGTTGTTATTTTTCCAATGCCAAGCATAAGGGTCGATAAAATTTCTATACAAGGTATGTCGGGTAAATTCATCATCAAAACGAATAGAGTTATAACCCACTGTGCAAGTGTTTGGCTGAAAAAATTCTTGATTTATTTGCTGTATAAACTGATGTTCTACCAAACCCATATCTGCACAAAATTGCGGGCTAATTCCTGTTACCAAACAAGCTTCAGGCGAAGGCAGGCAATCGTTGGTGGGTCTACAATAAAACATTTGTCCACGCCCAATTTGGTTAAGATTTGTATCAGTGCGAATACCAGCAAACTGGGCTATACGGTCGGTTTTTGGATTAGTGCCAAAAGTTTCATAATCGTACCAATAAAATGTTTTAGTATGTTGCATAGAGTTATAAGGGTGTCCATTATCTTTTTCTAATCTTTTATTTTTTGCGTTTTCCACAAAAAAGATGCGCAGTGTACCATATTTTGAGCGTTAAACTTTATAAGCCAAATATTTGTTCAGAGTTGGAATATCGGATTCTAAATACCAAACAATCACTATTACCTATTAAAAAGCATCATAATTTTTTAGAATGGGGGCGTTGGCAAAAGCAATTAGTGAAAAATTGTTTTTAATTTAAAACAGTAATAAAGATATGGCACAATAATGTACAAAATTACAATTATGAACTAGAAAGTAGAATTGATGGACAAAAAAGTAAAATTAATGGGCTAGAAGACTACATTGAGTATATAGATAATCAAATCATTAAATTAGAGAGATAAAATAAAAGATTGAGGGAACAATTACGTCTCATTTTCAATGAGATTATAAACAAGCTGGCACCTATTTTAAACGCTGGCATTTTTAAGAGATTAATATAATGAAACAAATAAAAACATTCTAAATAGTAGTTAGTGCAGTAGCAATGATGACTAATGCAAGTGCTAGTGTGGCAATGACTAACATAAACGAACTGAGTATTGAACAACAGTTTTGGCTTGAAAAAGAAAAAAGTATGGTGTTAATAAGAGTGCTTAATGAAACAAGCGATTCACTTACCACACGTGGTAAATAGCATAATAATATAGACCTTATCTATAGCAACCCCAACCCAACACCACCTCTACAATCAAGACATCTGTAGCAACTAAAAATCTCAAGACATCTGTCAGATTAAATTTGCTCTAAGTTATTTCCTAAGTTTTTCTCATTCCAAATTCGCCTACCATCAAGCAAAGTGTCAATGGGTGTGTTGGACAACAGCACATCTTGCCTTGATGAGATTTATTTGATTGACCCAAGGATTAAATATACGAGGTGTTGGACTATTACACATC
>CALFDA010000035.1 GCA_937950605.1 uncultured PS1 clade bacterium
TTTAAGGCAAATTTTTATAATATTAAAGAACTTAGGTGTTTTTTTGAGTTTTAGACATGGGTTTTTGGGGTTGTGTGGTGGTTCCGAACTATGAAAACCGAGCGATTTTGAGTATAATGCTTGGTTTTTGAATTTTAAGAAGGTAGATTATGGCAAAGGTATGTCAAGTAACGGGAAAGCACCCGATTAGCGGAAATAATGTTTCTCACGCACATAATAAGACGCGTAGGCGTTTTTACCCAAATTTACACACCCATCGTTTTTGGGTAGAAAGTGAAAATCGTTTTGTCAAACTTAAATTATCTGCAAAAGGTTTACGCATTATTGATAAAAAAGGTATTGATAGTGTGTTGTCAGAGATTCGCACTCGTGGTGAGAAAGTTTAATATAAGGAGTAAGGTATGAGAGATAAAATCAAATTAGTATCATCAGCAAAAACAGGTCATTTTTACACAACAACTAAAAACAAGCGTATCCACCCAGAAAAAGTAGAGGTCAAAAAGTTTGACCCTGTTGTTAGACAACATGTTATGTACAAGGAAGCAAAAATTAAGTAAAACCTTTAACTAATTGTTTGTATTCTATTTTTTGCAATTATAAGCAATATTTGGGTTTTTGCTTTTAAGTTCAAGGGATTGCAATATATAAGATGCACACATATCTATGGCAAAGGTGCAAATTTACAGCACTAAAACAGCCAACATTTACAATAATTTGACAACAATCTAAGAGATTAGTTTGATAATTAAAAACTAAAATAACAATGTTTTTTGCCGAAAATTAGATTTTTATATTGGAAAAATTGTGGCTTTTTAAATTTTAGTTAGTGGTTTTAAAATATTTATCATATTTTGCTAGAAATTTTAAAAAATGCCAAATTACTGATGATAATTTGGTGCTTCTTTAGTAATAGAAACGTCGTGTACATGTGATTCAATCATACCCGCTGAAGTTACTTTCACAAAAGTCGCTTCAGTGCGCATTTTATCTAGTGTTGAACAACCTGTATAACCCATTGACGAGCGCACACCGCCCATCATTTGATGGATAATGGGGCGAATAGAGCCTTTGAAAGGCACGCGCCCTTCAATGCCTTCGGGCACTAATTTATCTGATTTGGAATCTGCTTGAAAATATCTATCAGACGAACCATGTGCTTTATTCATCGCACCGATTGAACCCATACCACGATAAGATTTATAAGCGCGCCCTTGGTAGAGTTCTACTTCCCCTGGGGATTCTTCTGTACCCGCTAGCATTGATCCAAGCATCACACAATAAGCACCTGCGGCAAATGCTTTGGCGATATCGCCAGAATAACGAATACCACCATCAGCAATCACAGGAATGCCCGTGTCTTGTAAGGCTTCTGCCACATCGGCGACAGCACTAATTTGTGGCACGCCAACCCCTGCAACAATACGCGTGGTGCAAATGCTTCCTGGTCCAATACCAACTTTAACGCAATCTGCACCTGCTTTAACAAGATCTAATGCTGCGGCACCAGTGGCGATATTACCAGCAATAATGTCTAAGTTTGGATGTTTGTCTTTGGTTTTTTTAACACGCTCAAGCACGCCTTGAGAATGTCCATGTGCAGTGTCAATAACAATTACATCAACGCCAGCCATGACTAAGGCATCGATGCGCTCGCTTGTGCCGCTACCTACACCAACAGCAGCACCAACACGAAGTTGCTCTTTTTCATCTTTACAAGCATTAGGAAAATCATTTGATTTTTGCATATCACGAACAGTAATCATGCCTTGCAAGCGAAAATCATCATCAGCGATAATCACACGCTCAATACGGTGTTTGTGCAGTAATGCACGTATTTGGAACATATCTGTGCCCTCTTTGACAGTAATGAGTTTTTGTTGTGGTGTCATTACATTTTCTACTAAGACATCAAGATTGTCTTCAAACAGCACATCACGACCTGTAACAATGCCAACAATGGTATTGTTATCTACCACAGGTAATGCCGAAATTTCATATTGTTGTTGTTTATTTAGCACATCTCTAATGCTAGCCTTAGCATCAATGGTAATTGGGTCTCTAATAATGCCAGATTCAAAACGCTTTACTTTTCGCACTTCTTGGACTTGTGCCTCAATAGACATATTTTTGTGAATGATGCCAATACCGCCCTCTTGTGCCATAGCGATAGCCAATCTAGATTCGGTAACAGTATCCATTGCCGCGGACAAGATAGGCATGTTAAGTGTAATATTTTTGGTAATTTGTGTTTTTAAACTAACCTCTTTTGGCATGGTGTTTGAATGTGCAGGTACCAATAATACATCATCAAAAGTGAGTGCGGTTTTTAATAAGTTCATTTTAAAAATATCCTATTGTTTCGCCTTGTAAAAATAAAACCAATTATAAATCCACAAAACAATACCAATGCACCAACAATAAACCAATTCCTGTGTGATGTATCTTGTCCAACAGTGCTGTTATTGTTGAGTAATTGTATCTGTGCTTGAAGTTGTAGTATTTTGGCTTGAAGCTGTGTGTTTTCATAATCAAGTTTAAGCGAATCTTTATAAGTTTGTTGAATATGTTTTTTTTCAGATTCTAATTTACCTACTTGAATAGAAAGCTCGTTGTTTGCTATTTTTAAATCGTCTACGAACTTTTCAAGCATGGCATTTTTTTCACTGTGTTTAATAAGCAAAAGCTCGTTATTATTGTTATTGCTCTGTAACTCTTCTAATTTAACTCTTGCGGGCACATCAGAAGTCAAATAACGTGAAATTATCCAACCAATAATGTCATTAAATTTGACTTTAGTCCAACCTTCATCAGTAGCTAAAATTTCTAATTTTGTGCCAGAATCCAACATTCCAATCAGGTTACTAGGGTTATTTTGAATTTTGTTTTCCGAACGCATTGGAATAGGCACCATATCTGTAACGTATACATAAGAGGCGGCATTTATGGTTGAACTCAGCAACAAAGATATTAGCAATAAAGCATGTTTTATAAATGCTTTTGCGCGAATACGGGCGGTAGATAAAACAATAGATTTTATTGTTTTGATGTTATTTCTAGTTTTATTAAAGTTAATCAAGGATTTGATAAAATTGCCAAACTGTTGCACAGCCCGCTTTTTAATCGCTGTTTTGTTGTTGGTAGACAGGCTGATGTTTTGATAATAGTTCATGCTTAGGCAAAACTTTCTTATAATCTGTTCATTTTCTCTAATTGTGCGGATAAGTCAACGATGGCATTTTGTGTTGATGTTAATCTTGTTCTTTCTGCCTCTACAATTGCTTGAGGAGCGTTACTGATAAATTTTTGATTGTTTAACTTAGCCTCAAATTGCGTCTTTTGTTGGTTTAATTTTTGCAATTTTTTATGCAAACGCCCAATTTCTTGTTCCTTGTCAATCAATCCTGCTAGAGGAATCAGCACTTTCATGTCCCCTACTAACGCAGTTGCTGATTCAGGCGCATCAATTTCAGGTGCAAGCTTATTAAGGTTTTGTACCTTTAACAAGAATTTTATGAGTCCCGCGTTATTATCAAGATAACATTCATCACTCGTATTAAAATCTTGCACAAAACAATTTAACATTTTGCTTGGCGAAATATTCATTTGTGAGCGTATTTGACGAACCCCCAAAATAAAGGTTTGCAACCACTTAATTTCTGCTGTGGTATCGGGTAACACAAGTTGTGACTCGGGGGTTGGGTATGGCTCACACATTAAAGAGCGACTATTTTTACCAAGCGTGGCATTACATTGCTCAAAAATTTCTTCGGTAATAAAGGGAATAATTGGATGTAGTAGCGTTACAATCTCATTTAAAACCTTAATCAAAGTGGCTTGCGTGCCAAGTTTATTGTTGTCATCTGCTAATAAAGGTTTGGATAGCTCTAAATACCAATCACAGTAATCATGCCAAACAAATTCATACAGGACTTGACTCATTAAATCTAGACGATAATCAGACAGATGTTTTTTAACCTTAGTTTTTACTTCTTGTAAACGCGACAAAATCCATTTATCGGGAGTTGATAAGGTCGCGTTGGTGTCAATCGTTTCACCATCAAGATGCATAATAACAAAACGAGATGCATTCCACAGTTTGTTGCAAAAGTTACGATAACCCGCAACACGCTTAAGATCAAATTTAATATCACGACCAAAAGAAGATAGTGCCACAAAAGTAAAACGTAATGCGTCTGTACCGAAAGCGGGAATACCTTGTGAAAATTCTTTTTGGGTTTGTTGTTTGATTTTTTCAGCCATTTTTGGCTGCATCATGCCCTGAGTGCGTTTTTTCAACAAATTTTTGAAACTAATGCCATCAATCAAATCAATCGGGTCTAAGACATTGCCTTTAGATTTAGACATTTTTTGTCCTTGCCCATCACGAATTAACCCAGTGATATAAATATCTTTAAATGGCACATCACCAGTAAACTTAAGCCCAAACATAATCATTCGTGCTACCCAAAAGAAAATAATATCAAAACCAGTTACTAAAACATTAGTTGGGTAAAAACGCGATAATTCTGGTGTTTTTGCAGGCCAGCCTAAAGTTGAAAATGGCCATAGAGCTGATGAAAACCAAGTATCCAACACATCTTCATCTTGCGTTAGAGCAACCCCTTCGCCTGCTTGTGCTTGTGCTTGTGCTTGTGAATCAGCAACATATATTTTACCATTTGCGTCATACCAAGCAGGAATGCGATGCCCCCACCAAATTTGGCGTGAGATACACCAATCTTCAATGTTATCCATCCAATTGTAATAGGTTTTGCTCCAATTATTTGGTATAAAACGAATATCGCCATTTTTAACCGCATCAACCGCAGGCTTGGCAAGTGGGGCAATTTTAACAA
The DNA here is from genome assembly GCA_937950605.1 of uncultured PS1 clade bacterium. Taxonomy (GTDB): domain Bacteria; phylum Pseudomonadota; class Gammaproteobacteria; order PS1; family Pseudothioglobaceae; genus Thiodubiliella. Next base: position 4,857 of record CALFDA010000035.1, read on the forward strand.
ACCATTGATCGGTTAAATACGGCTCAATCACCGCATGAGTTCTATCGCCACGTGGCACCATTAGTTTATGGGGTTCAATTTTTTCCAATAAACCTTGTGCATCTAAATCTTTAATAATATGCTTACGTGCAACAAAACGATCCATATTGATATAACGACTTTTAACGCTATCATTAATTTTGGCATCATCAGTAAGGATATTAATGATTGCTAAATTATGACGTTTGCCCATTTCATAGTCATTAAAATCATGCGCAGGGGTAATTTTGACACAACCAGTCCCAAATTCCATATCAACATAATCATCAGCAATAATCGGTATTTTCCTATCAGTTAGTGGCAAATCAACGGTTTTGCCAATAAGGTGCGTATAACGTGCATCTTTAGAATGCACAGCAACCGCACTATCTCCTAGCATGGTTTCGGGGCGAGTGGTGGCAACTACCATTACTTCATTACTATCAGTAATAGGGTATCGCATGTGCCAAAGCGAACCTTGTTCTTCGGTGCTAACAACTTCAAGGTCTGATACTGCAGTGCGTAACACAGGATCCCAATTAACCAAACGCTTACCACGATAAATCAAACCCTCATTGTATAATTGAATAAAGACCCTACGCACAGCATCTGAAAGTCCTTTATCCATGGTGAAACGCTCTTTTTCCCAATCAACCGAAGCACCTAGGCGACGCATTTGTTGAGTAATAGTGCCTCCAGATTTGGATTTCCAATCCCAGATTTTTTGGACAAACTTTTCACGACCTAGTGTATGACGGGTAATATTATTTGCTAATAATTGACTCTCTACCACCATTTGTGTAGCAATACCAGCGTGATCAGTACCAGGTTGCCAAAGAGTTTGTTTGCCTTGAGATCGGTGATAACGCGTTAACACATCCATAATAGTATGTTGAAAGGCATGCCCCATATGCAAACTGCCTGTTACATTCGGCGGTGGCAACATAATAGAATAAGCCTCGGAGCTACTTGCGTTTAAATTAGAAGAAAATAGGTTTTTATCTTCCCAAAGTGCGCGGTATTTGGCTTCGATTTGTTCGGGATTGTAGGTTTTTTCCATTAACTTACTCAACTTTATAAAGATGGATAAAACTCCGCCATTATACTATGTTGCAATGAAAACACTAGACAAAAACCATGGTTTGTATAGATGCGACTGATTAAACCCATGAAGTTTTATTGTTACGTTGAAAGTTCACAATTCTAATTGTCAAACAACATGCATCGCATAGGAGATATTAATTTTGCAGAAATTATTAACAAGACAACACAATTTAAAAATCACTCAAGCTTATTTGTTGTAATGCACGAGCAAAACAAATTCCTGTCGCCATATACATTATCAATACGCTTAACAGGCGGAAAATATTTATTTTTTTTGAGGAATTCAACAGGATAAAACGCTGTAGTGCGTGAATAAGGATAATTCCAGTCGCTTGCCATTTCAAGCGCGGTGTGTGGCGCGTTCTTTAATGGATTGTTGTGTTTATCCCAGCTGCCGTCAATAATAGCTTGAATCTCATTATAAATACTTATCATCGCGGCGATAAAACTATCAATTTCTAATTTTGATTCACTTTCAGTGGGTTCAATCATCATTGTGCCCGCAACAGGAAATGACATAGTAGGTGCGTGAAACCCATAATCTATTAAACGTTTGGCAATGTCTTCTTCACTAATACCACTAGCCTTTGTTAGAGGGCGAATATCAATAATACATTCATGTGCAACCATTCCATGCTCACCCCGATAAAGAATTGGAAAATGATTCTTTAACGCATTGGCAATATAATTAGCACTAACAATAGCAATCTCAGTTGAGCGTTGCATGCCTTGCTTGCCTAATAATTTAATATAGGACCAAGAAATCGGCAAAATTGAGGCAGACCCATACATAGCAGCAGAAACTGCATTTGAGTCAATCTCTAATGGATTGCCCGGTAAAAATTTAGCTAAATGCGCTTTAACACCAATTGGGCCCATTCCAGGACCGCCACCACCGTGTGGAATGGCAAAGGTTTTATGCAGATTAATATGCGATACATCTGCACCAAACTCACCCATACGCGTAATGCCCACCATCGCATTGAGGTTAGCACCATCTAAATAAACTTGAGCGCCATTAGCATGAATAATTTCACAAATTTTTTGGATTTGAACCTCAAAAACCCCGTGTGTTGATGGATAAGTTACCATTATCGCTGCAAGATTATCAGCATATTTTTGTGCTTTTTCTTGCACATCACCAACATCAATATTGCCACATTCATCGCATTTAACAATCACCACTTTCATACCCGCCATTACTGCACTAGCGGGATTAGTGCCATGCGCAGATGAAGGAATTAGGCAAATATTACGCTGCATATCGCCCCTAGATTGATGATACGCACGAATGGCTAAAAGACCTGCAAACTCACCTTGAGAGCCTGCATTCGGTTGTAATGACACCGCATCATAGCCCGTTATTTCGGCAAGAGCATATTCTAAATCTTTAAATAACTGTTGGTAGCCTTGGGTTTGTTCGACGGGCGCATAAGGATGCAATTGTGCAAAACCTGGCAAACTAATGGTATACATTTGCGTAGCGGCATTGAGTTTCATTGTGCAAGAACCTAGTGCAATCATTGAATGATTAAGTGCTATGTCCTTATTTTCTAAACGCTTTAAATAACGCATCATCTCGGTTTCACTATGATACAAATTGAACACTGAATGTGTTAAATACTGCGAATTTCTCGCCATTTTAGGGTTGATATTAGTTGCACTATCATTAACTATGTAAGAAATTGAAAGCGCATCTAATAATGCTAATAAATCTTTATTAGTGGTAGTTTCATCGACAGCAATGGTGAGTTGCTGATTGCTTAACAGGCGCAAATTAATGTTTTTATCTTGTGCTTGCTTAAATAATATTTTTGCCTTATCGGTGTTTATGGTGATAGTATCAAAAAATTGTTCTGTCGCCAACACAAACCCCGATTCTGTAAAACTTTTAGCAAGGGATAATGCTTTTGCATGCACATTAGTGGCAATCTTTTTTAAACCTTTGGGTCCATGATAAATACCATAGGCGGCCGATAATACTGCTAATAAAACCTGTGCAGTACAAATATTGCTAGTTGCTTTATCACGACGAATATGTTGCTCGCGTGTTTGCAAGGACATACGCATTGCTAGGGTGCCAAATACATCTTGCGACACGCCAATAATGCGCCCTGGTATTATCCGTTTAAATTCATCGCGTGCACTCAAAAATGCAGCATGTGGACCGCCAAAACCCATAGGCACACCAAAACGTTGGGAGTTGCCAACGGCAATATCTGCACCCATTTCAGCAGGGGATTTGATGAAAGTAAGCGCTAAAATGTCGCAAGCAACGATGGTTAATACATTTTGTGCTTTGGCTTTTTTAATATCGTTTGTTAAATCTCGCACCTCGCCATTTGTGCTTGGATATTGCATCAATACCGCAAAACAGTCTGCAAAATCATTGTTTTGTATATCTCCCACCACTAATTCAATGTTAAGCGGTTTAGTGCGTGTTTGCAAAATAGTAATAGTTTGTGGATGTGCGTTTATATCGATTAAAAATTTATTAGAATTGTTCTTGCGGTTAGCACGGCGCGCCATCATCATTGCTTCAGCGGCAGCAGTTGGCTCATCTAATAAAGACGCATTGGCAATATCCATACCTGTTAAATCAACAATCATTTGTTGAAAATTAAGCAGCATTTCCAAACGTCCTTGCGAAATTTCCGCTTGATAAGGGGTATAAGCCGTATACCAACTTGGATTTTCTAAAATATTACGCCTAATAACACTTGGCATCAATGTGCCGTAATAACCTTGTCCAATAAAATTTGTAGCAATATTATTTTTATCAGCCAATTGTGTTGCTAATGCTAGGGTGTCGCGTTCACTCATGCCCTGGGCAATATCCATGCGATTACCAAACAAAATATCACTAGGTATTGTTTTAGCAATCACGTCATCAACGGTTTTTTCACCAATAGCGTCCAACATCAAAGCAATATCTGTTTTATTAGGTCCAATATGTCTGTCTAAAAATTCGTTACTCATAACAAATAGTAATTATTAAAAATAAGATGTAAATTTTAATCTCTATTAAAATAAAAATAACTTACAAAAAAGATGGAATTTTACAATTTTGAGCAAGGATAAATTACATCTTAAATCAAAAAACAGTAGCACACATCATAAAAACAATACATAGGCAAAAAAAACCAGAAGTTTTTAGTAAGACTTATAACTTAGTTTTTTGCAGTAAAAAATCAATTCGCAGGATAGTGTTTCAAAGCAAAAAATCTGCACTTTAAATTAAGTGAATGTTATTAACAAAATTATTGAAAATAAAAAAGTTGGTTGTGTGAGGTGTTTTATTTAAGCCGTATTATTTAGTTTTGCAAAGCACTTTTTGGCTTTTTCGATTGTATTATTAATATCTTCATCGCTATGTTGTGTTGAAATAAACCCAGCCTCATAAGCACTTGGTGCTAAATAAATACCCTCTGCCAACATTAGATGAAAAAACTGATTAAAACGATTGGTATCACAGGCGCAAGTTTGCTCAAAATTTGTTACAGTATCGACATCAGTAAAAAACAAACCAAACATTCCGCCCACAACATTAGCTGTCATTGGAATATTGTTTTGTTTGGCTGATGCTACAATGCCATTAGTCAATTTAAGTGCTTTTTGCTCTAAATTATCATACAAATTTTTATCCTCATCAATTGCCTCTAACATGCTTAAACCTGCTGCCATTGACATTGGATTGCCCGATAATGTGCCTGCTTGATAAACCGCACCTAGCGGCGCAATACATTCCATAATGGCTTGTTTTCCACCAAAAGCACCTACTGGCAATCCACCGCCAATAACTTTTCCTAAAGTGGTTAAGTCTGGTATCACTCCAAATTTTTCTTGTGCACCACCTTTTGCTACTCGAAATCCTGTCATCACCTCATCAAAGATTAGCACAGTCCCATAATCATCGCAAACTTGTCTTAACCCCTGCAAAAAACCATCAACTGGCGAGATACAATTCATATTTCCAGCAATAGGTTCAACAATAATACAAGCAATATCTCTGCCTTTTTCGGCAAACACTTTTTTGACTTGTGCTAAATTATTGTATTCTAACGTTATGGTATGCTTGGCAAAGTCTTGCACCACCCCTGCCGAACTTGGTTTACCTAACGTCAATGCGCCAGACCCTGCTTTGACTAATAATGAATCTGAGTGCCCATGATAACAACCTTCAAATTTTACAATTGCATCACGTTTTGTGAATCCTCGTGCCAAACGGATCGCACTCATAGTGGCTTCCGTGCCAGAATTTACCATGCGTACCAATTCAATAGATGGCAGTAATTTACATATTTTTTCCGCTAGTGCTGTTTCAATTTCGGTTGGCGCGCCAAAACCCAAGCCATTGTATAGAACTTTTTCTACTGCTTGTATCACTGTTTGATTGGCATGACCTAAAATCATCGCCCCCCAAGAAGCTACATAATCAATATATTTTTTATCATCTACATCAAATAAATAAGCACCCTGTCCACGGGCAAAAAATATCGGTGTACCGCCAACTCCTTTAAATGCTCGGACTGGCGAATTTACACCGCCTGCAATAACTTTTTGCGCTTGGTTAAAAAGTTTTTCTGATTGTGTCATTATGGATTCTCCAAAATCTGTGGGTAGGTTTGCAAATGTGTTATATGCGACCATATAATCAATATATTGTGCAATAATAATTTAATATTAATATTGGTTTTTGACAAATTAATTGCTTGGTACACATCACTTAATAATTTAAATAAAAAATCAATTTTCGCAACTTTAATGATTTGATTAAGCTCGATTAATCCTCCTTCTTGTTGCAGTGATTTAAGTCGTATGCCCTCAATAATTAGGTGTTGCAGGCAGTTTAATACTTCAACCTCAATACCCTCAAAATCTTGTATTTGATTAATGTTTGTTGGATGCGTGGCGATGTCGAGTAGTTGGTTTTGCCATTTTTGATAACGAATAAACCTATCCCCCAAAAGCCCGTCTAAAACTTTAAAAGGCACACCATGCATGGTTTCTAATAAATGTGGAATATCAAAGTCTTGTGCGTTTTTAATACGCTTGCTAATCCATGTTTTTGTTGCTTGGTCGTAAGCAGGACTAATATGAACACTTTGACAACGGGAAGTAACAGTAACTGGCAAACTGTTAGCATTATGCGCTAGCAAAATAATCAAGGTGTTTTCTCGCGGCTCTTCTAGGGTTTTCAATAAACTATTAGCGGCATTTACATTCATTTGCTCGGCATAAAAAATCACACCAATTTGTAATTTATCAGCAGTTTTTCCTAAAATTTCACAAAATTTACGCACTTGATCAACACGAATATCTTGAGAGCGATTTTTAGTCATTGGATTAATCTCGCCCCCACGACAATAAATTAGATTTGGATAATTTGAACGTCTAATTAGTGTTGAAATTTCTAAATCTTGTCTAATATTATCTTTTTTAAGAACTTCATCATCGTTAATTAATGTGCTAACTAGCCTTTGCATCAACTCAAACTTACCTATATTTTGCGCGCCTGTAATTAGCAGTGCATGTGGTAGATGATTTTGGACAATCATCTGCTCAAGTTTTGCAAAAGCGTCTTGATGCCAAGGAAATTCTTTCATAATGTTGCCAAAACCTTTTGAATTTGGTTTGAGATATTTTCAACATCTTGTGAAGCGTCAATTAATTTGATACGCTCGGGAAATTTTTGAGAGCGTGCAATATAAGCATCGCGCACACGATTAAAAAACCTCGAGTCTTCTTGTTCAATGCGTCCTTTCTGCCCCCTAGAGACTACGCGTTGCATACCAATCTCAACATCTACATCTAAAAGCAATGTCATATCAGGTGCAAAATCTTGCAACACCCAAGATTCTAATTCAGCAATACGTTCGACACTGATACCACGACCGCCACCTTGATAAGCATAAGAGGCATCTGTAAATCTATCACTTAACACCCAATCACCATTTGCTAAAGTGGGTATGATTTTATTTTGAATATGCTCGTTTCTAGCGGCAAACATCAGCATTAATTCTGTCTCATCATGCATTTTTGTTGCACTACCAAGCAATAATTTGCGAATCTTTTCACCGATTTCGGTGCCTCCCGGTTCGCGTGTGAGTACAACATTTATGTTTCTAGTTTTTAAATATGCGCAAATAAAATCAATTTGCGTGCTTTTACCTGCACCATCTATGCCGTCAATGGTGATACATTTTCCCTTTTGCATGTTAATTATTTTAGATAATTTTTAGCATAAGCATCAAGTACTTTTCTAACTAAGAGAATAAAAAACCAAATGGATAATATTTTGCTTTTCAAACTTGCTGACAACATTGTTAATAGTCGCCTCTTTAGCGGTATGCGATAAACAGCAAAATTACCAACTTTGATAATATTTGCCAAATACAAAATTAACCAAACAAGCAAGGTGATAGCGATTAGCATTTTTTACTGTTGAATATCATGAAAAACTTGAATAAATTTTTGAGTAAAGGTTTGTTGTGTGAAGTATGTTGCATCAATAGCGGTAACGGGCTTGATACCAATCACACTGTTGGTGATAAATACCTCATCACATTGTAACAATTCTGGCAACGTTAATATAGTGATATTAGTTTGCAAATCCAATACATCGGCAATTTTTAACACTATATCACGTCGCGTGCCTTTAATGCCACACTGATCTAGGTTTGGTGTTAATAACATATCATCTTTCAAAGCGAAAATATTGCCTTGTGTCACCGATATAACATGATGATTTTCATCTAACATAATGCACTCATCAGCATGCAATGCACTACGCGCTAATATTTGCTCAAGACGGTTACAATGCTTAATATTAGCCAAATGTTGATTATTAGCATAGCCACTATGACAAACCTCTAGTGTATATGTATTGGGCAATTTTGGTGGTTTTGATACAATAACAATCCGTGTCGGCTCAATATTTGGCTCAAACCCATAGCCCCTTATGCTCTGCCCCCGAGAAAGCATAATTTTTACCACAGCATTTTTCGTATTAGCAATTTTAAGTGCCACTTTAATATCTTGCATCCAAATTTGTTGATTAACTGGGTTTATCTTTAGCTGCACGCGCCCTTGTTCTAATCGCTTAAAGTGAGATGACCAAAATAATAATTGCGAATTTTGTACCACACAAGTTTCAAACAAACCATCACCAAATTGAGTTAAACGATTAAAAACACTCAATACCGATTGTTGTTTTCCATTAACTAAAACTACTTCTTGCATAATCTATATTAAAAGTCGTTTTGATGATGTTTTTTTAACCATTTATGTATTGTATATTTTGTTTTTTCACAGCAAAAACTCTTTATTTTTGTTATAGATTTTTTGCTTTGGTGGTTTTTTATGTTAAGTATTTTCAATCCATTAAAGGTCATCAAAGATTCTTTTTATTTCTTGTTTATTTAACTCTGGTGATTGGATTTCTATTGCTTTCCAAACGCTCAAATATGTAATTGTATCAATTACTTTTCCCATATTTTTTGCTGATAAAGGATTTTCCTTTAAAAATAATAACAAACCGCCAAGCGTATTTTTTTGACTAATATAACTTTGTTGTGAATGCATTTTTGAAGAAAACTCCGCATATCCTTTTTCGTCTAATATTTTTAAAATTTCCTCAAAACTCAAACCGATTTTGTCAAACATTTTATGTGCCCAATGCCAACGCCAATAGACTTTTCCTAAATAAAAATCGTTAAAAACAATTCGCTTTCCTCTTGGTGCTGGATTACACATAGAGCGTAAAATTCGACGAACACAATCATCTATAGTTTTACTATCATTAGAATTAATCGCATTGTCAAGCATATAAACACCTGTTTTATAAGTACCATTTAATTCAGATGCCAAATAATCTGGCGTAATACAATTATGCTTAATCATTTGGATAATAATATAAGCCCAAAAACCACAATACCCCGCATATTCTCGCCCAATCTTTGCAAAAACCTGCCAAATCTCTTGTTGAGTATCCATTGGCGGAAAACGAAATTCTGCTTCGGTAAATTTATGATTAAAAAATATATCCTTACCACCGATTATTGCATCTTGATTATTTAACAGATTTTCTTGCAAATAATTTAAAAAATCATCTTTTCCGTTGTTGCAAACTTGTAAAAATTGTATTTGCTTATCCGAGCCTTTATTTTTTAAGAGATTTTTTCCAAAATCAGCCCAAATACCCTCATTAATTCTTTTGTATTTAGTCATTATTTGCTCCTTCATTTAAGGCTTTGATAGCGTAAGGCAACATCTGTGTAGCAGCAAGACTTGGATTAAAATTATCATCTTGCCAATCGCCCTTTACCTGTTGCATATGTAGCAATAACCCGCTATTTATGCCTGTTTCTTTATCTTTTAAATTAGCCATATAACTATAAACATAGCATAACATTTGGGTAATAATTGATGCTCTCATAGCAGTTTTTGCATCATCTGGTTTATCAACAACGCCTTTTTTTAATTCATCAAAAACATCTTTAGCGCATGTGAGTTTTATGGGCTGTTCGCCTTCCCCTGCTGTTTCGAATACTGTGGTTTTTGCCGAACCATCTGGCAAATTTTCATCAAGACTAACACTTAATAATTGCAACAAATTACCCTCGGTGAACTTTAATTTTTGATAATATGCTATTCTTGCATAGGCGGGAATGGCAAATATTTCAGCATCCCAAAAATCATTTAAACCAGAATTATTATCAACTCTAATCTCGGTGTTTTCAAAAATCACAATACTAGGTGTTATCTCAGGTGCATAACGAAAATCGATTTTGATTTCTTGTTCGGCAATAATTTCGTTGGTTTCATCATCAATACATACATCATCGTCAATACATGTAAATGCTTGTCTTTCGGCATTATCTTTATAAAATAACGATACACAAAATTTAGCCTTGCCATCTTTTATAAGTTGAGCAATAAAAGAGTTTCCTTTAAGTGCGTGAGTAATGTAGAGATTTCTTTTATCTTGTGCTTGTGTTGCCTCGACAACATAAGAAATGTCATCTAAAAAATCACCGCCACCATGTTTTAAAACTGGAAAACTTAATATTAAATCACCAATCATTATTTACCCCTTTGTTTTAATCCTAAAAACGCCTTTAGAGCAACTCCAACGCTAATATTTTTGATATTTTTTGGCTTTTTAACTCTGGCTTGTATGCTATAAGTCTTTGCTGGTGATAGCGTGCCTAATTTAATTTGCTTGGTATCTGCTTGTTGTGCTTTCACAGAATTTGCTATTTCTATATCTTTACCATCGATTGACAAACTAACAAAATCCAAAGCACCTCCATTCTCATCATTGTCTTTATCTTGCGCCAAACTCATTGATAAATAAACCTCGTCTTTTTGCTGTGTTTGTTGTTGTGGTGTTGCGTTTAATTTAACATCAATAGTGTCCCCATTGTCTTGCATTCTCATTGAGCTTTTTGCCTGTAAATATCTGCTGATAATCACAGGTGCTGGTCGTTTTTTGCCACTATTGGTTATTTTGACTGCGTTAGTAGGTGGTTTTGGTATGTTAGCGTCAGGTTTGGCTCTTGGTGTTTGGCTTCTTGGACGCGTGGTATTGGTATTTTGTGTAGCCTTTGTGCCTGAAGTTTGTGCTTTTTGTGGAATTTCTAATAACGGCATAGATAAATTAAAACTTTCTCGGTTTCTTGTTTTTAAATAATCTGTTTGTATTTTTTCGCACAATTCTTCGAATAATTTTTGTAATTGTTTTTCCTGTTTTAGAATAAGTCTATTTCTTTCTAGTTTATTGTGATATGGATTTTCTGCACCTTTAATCAGTTTAAATAATTTAGGACACTGCTTATCATCAGCGTTTATTACTACTATAAACGGCTCAAAGTCTTCATTTTTTCTAAGGTTGTTTATTGCATTTGAAAGCATGTTATCGTGCCTTGCAATTAGCATACCATTTCTAATCAAGACAACAATCGAATTGGTTTCTATATTATTTCTAATATAAACACAAACTTCATCGCCATTATTGAGGTGAATTTTTTGTTTGTTATTATCATCTTTAACCGCAAGCCATGCCTGATAAGCGTCTCTGCCACTTAAAATACGCCCACCTCTAGCATTTTTATCGTCTTGATTGTTTTCCAACAATCTATTAATATCTTTTGAGTCAATAGCAATAGGTACAGGGATATTTTCGTGGTCAATATTTACCGTTAATTCTTGCTTGTTGATAGCATAGAAAAAATTACTAACAATAGCATAATTTGCATCTTTGTCCCATCCTTTGTTCAACCCTAAAATCGTCACCATTGAGCCTGTGTTGATTTTATCCATTTTATTTTGCACAAAATCTGGATATGTTGTTGGGAAAACAAATTCTGGCTTGTTGGGGTTTGTTGGAATATTTGCTAAAATTCTACCAGTAGCGCCCCTAGATGCATCATCGTCTTCAAAACCAGCCAAAATTGGCACACCACTAAATAAAGTTTTAATATCCCCGTTGTCGTTGTATTTACTAGCATATAAAACATAACGAATAGATGACAAAAAATAAGGCGATAGGTGCCCAACACCAAACGAGCCTCCAGATCCTTCGCTAGACTTTACACTTCTTTCACTAATTAAACCATTTAATATCTTGGGCGACATACCTGTGCCGTTATCAACAAACATTAAAATTTGTAATTTATCTTTTTTTAATTCTTGTTGAATAACATTTACTATTTGTTTTGCATTATGATTATAACTACCTACACTTTTGTGGTATTTAATCGCTGTATCTAGGGCGCGCTCATAGTTTTTTATGTGTGGAATAGCCAACTTATCAATACTTTCAATATAAATATTTATCTCGCACTTGCTGTTGCCTGCCTCTTTAGAGGCATCTAGGCTATTTTGCAATAGTTCTCTAATGGGATTAGTGTAGCCACTTTTTTTATCGGCTAACTTCTTCGAGGTAAAACCCTCGGGCTCGCCTGTTCTAAAATATAATTTTGACATCTTTTATTCTCCTTTTAATCAGTGCAGTTGCACGGAATGGCACTATCTAACTTCAATAATTCTGGATCAACCTCTTCGCCATTATCAACCCTGTTTTTAATATCCTCAAAAACAAATTTACTGATACCGCCAAAAAATCCAACATATTTAGCATTCTCTAAAGCTATTGGACGCTTTTCTGCCACCAAATCTCGGCTATATTTTTTTTCTATATTTATCCACCAATCTATACTTTCTGGCGTATTTTTGTCAATATTTTGCGATAATTGCAAAGTGGCGATTTGCTGTAATTTAGCCTTGCTTTTAAGCGGACAATAAAGGCAATTAGAAAAAAGTCCTGTGTTAGACAACTTTAAATTAAAATCTTGTTGCTCCCAAAATTCTATTACTTGCTCCCCTGTAATATTATTATCAACCAGTGGGGCATAAATATTTTCGCCATGAGGTTGATTAAATAATGATTTGCCTTGGTTTTCTTGTGCTTCTTCAATTCTATTTTTAATCTTGACTATGCGTCTTTGTTCATCACCTCTTAATCCTAAAACCGATACATAGTCTAATGCTTGGTCACCATATAATTGCGCTTTATTGCCCACAACACCAGACATTAAATTTTTATTATCAATGGTAATATTTGCTTTTGTCCAATCTTGAAAATTTTGTTTTTCTCTAACAAATGCGCAATTTCTAACAAAATCCTTTTTACGCAACAAAATATTTTTTGGCACACTGCCACCATTATTTTTGTGTGTCTTTATCACATCGTCATCTGACATTTTAGGGCTATTGCCATAGTGTCCCAGCCTTTCAATGCTTGATTTTTGTGCAAACCAATCACTCAAAAAAGCATTGGTGATAAAAATTTTCATTGATTGTGTACAGGTTCGGCTCAACATGCTAGGCAAAAAACCACTAAGCGAAATCATCTCTTCAAACACTTCACCTCTATAATGATAGCCTCCAAGGTTATTGTTACTAAAAGGTTGATTATTAACTAATTTATAAGAGGGTTTTCGCGACCATTGATAAGTATTGCTTGAATCCTCATAGGTTTGATACTCAACCCAAAAGAATGGGATATTGTATTTTTCCTCTGCTATTTTTTGTATTTTGCGAGTAAATTCATAAGTAGCAGAATGCTCGCAAGATGTGTTATTAAAAATAATAACATCGCCTCTTTTGGGATTAAGTTGATTATTTTTTAAAAGTTTCATCAACATCATTGCCGATGAGCGACCGCCAGAAAATTTAACAACATATGGTTTTTGATTGTTCATATTGCGTTTTGATTCATAATAATATATTTACAGCACGACTTTTCTGCTGGTGGCTATGTTGGTTTTTAACTTACAATCTTTATCCAGTTCGATTCTTCCACAAAACTACTATCTATTTTGTAAGCAGTTTGCACCAGCAGTTTGTGGAAAAAATTTTATCATAGCATTACACAACGCATGTTTTAGTTAGAATATGCTTTTGCGCTTGTAACCAAGTATTAAGGTATTTGTTTAACTTATCACGTACCATATATCAGCATGACTTAGTCGGCAACAACTAATGTTTTGGTGATTATTAAATCTATGTCAAAGCCTCTTTGAGTATAATTTAGGCGGTGCGATAAAGTATGAAAGATTAAAACATACATTAAAAATAGCAGAATAAAATATTAAGTATTAATTATTACAAATACCCTATTAACATCGCCGATAGGTGTACTTATAAACGCTTTAAACTTAGATGATTAATTTTTATTTTGCAATGGGTTGATGCTTACATTTTGGAGAGATTTATGAATGCACTTGTTGGCGTTATTATGGGTTCTAAGTCAGATTGGTCAACTATGAAAAACGCTGTGGAAATGCTAGAGGTGCTTGGTGTTGCTCATGAAGTCAAAGTGGTATCAGCGCACCGCACACCTGATTTAATGTTTGACTATGCAAGTAATGCTTTGAGTCGCGGATTAAAAGTTATCATTGCAGGCGCAGGTGGCGCAGCACATCTACCTGGTATGGTGGCAAGTAAAACAATTGTGCCTGTTTTAGGGGTGCCGATTCAATCACGTGCATTAAATGGGCAAGATTCACTATTATCCATTGCACAAATGCCGGGTGGTATCCCCGTTGGAACTTTAGCAATTGGTGAGGCAGGTGCTAAAAATGCAGGTATCTTGGCGGCACAAATTGTTGCTAATGAAAATGCAGCCGTTAGAGAAAAAATTATTGCCTTCAGAGACAAATTAACACGAGATGTTTTGGATAATCCAAATCCACGCAACTAAAGCATGAAAATAGGCATTTTAGGCGCTGGGCAACTGGGTAGAATGCTTGCTATCAGTGGTTACCCGCTTAATCATCAATTTGGTTTTTTAAGCACTTCTAATAACGAGCCTTCATCGCTATTGGGTCGAATGTTTATTAATGATGATAAATCTTTGGTTGATTTTGCAGATGTAATAACTTTCGAAAGTGAAAACACAAATGTTGAAAAGGTGCGAGAAATCAACAAAAACACACCTGTTTTTCCTAGTGAAAAATCTTTGTTTATTAGCCAACATCGTGGTCGTGAAAAAGCATTGTTTAATCAACTCAATATTCCTTGTGCGCCTTACCAAATAGTAAATTCTAGGCAAGACTTAAAACAAGCAGTCAAAAATATTGGGCTGCCAGCTATTCTAAAAACCACCACCGAAGGTTATGATGGCAAGGGACAATTTTTTATCCGCAAACACAACCAAATTAGCAAAGCTTGGGAAAGTTTAAGTGGCGTTGAGTTAATTTTGGAAGGTTTTGTTAATTTTAAACGCGAGTTATCGCTGATTGCTGTGCGTGATATGAATAACAACCACAAATACTACCCTTTAGTTGAAAACATACATCACAATGGTATTTTACGATTAACCATTGCGCCCGCGCAAAACATTAGTTCGCAATTACAAAAAACCGCAAAATATTATATGCAGAGCCTGCTTGATGAGATGAATCACGTTGGTGTTTTAACAATTGAATTATTCGAAACAGAAAACGGGCTAATTGCTAATGAAATAGCGCCTCGTGTCCACAACTCTGGGCATTGGAGCATTGAAGGAGTCAATACCTCACAATTTGAAAATCATATACGCGCCATTACTAATTTACCCCTAGGCGACACCACACCTAGACACAATTTTTGTGCAATGATTAATATCATTGGCACAGTTGGCAATATCAACACTGTGCTTAAACTATCAAACACACATCTGCATTTATACGATAAGCAAGAACGCATTGATAGAAAGTTAGGGCATATCAACATTACGGCTAATTCTCAAATTGAACTAGATGCAAGCATTAAAAAACTAAAGGCTTTTTTGCCTTAATTTTTTGCTTGTATAAATGCTCTAAACGCCAAATGATAGCCATTCATTATTACTAAAATCGTCATACATATAATTCGGAAAATTGTCTAATTTTTGCGCGGATTTTTACACTATTTTAAATGCATTGGCTACAGAAACCTTGAATATATTGAAAGCCTTGGATAGACCAAAGGCTAGATTGTAAATATGCAAAGATTCGAGTCTTACATCGAGCAAGGTTTAGTGGATAAATCTATTTTAAATGAAGAAGAAATTACACCTTTTTCAGCATTAATACTAGAAGTAAAAGCAGATCTTAGTATTGCTACTATTGACAATACTGAAACAACAGGATAAATTGCTCCTACCGTATAAGAAAATACTAATGTATTTGTATTTTTTTTCCCACCATTGTAGAATCTTTGGGTTAATGGTTGCATCTAAAAGGTAATGTAGCCATAGGTTTAGTGGAATTATCCAAATCTATAATAAGTTCAAGACTTAGATAGTTTCTTTTTTCAAAGGAGGAGCCATGTTCTCGGACGACTATTGGGGGGCAAACCTAAAACTTATTACTATTTGTTTAGCGATTTGGTTTGTGGTCTCTTATCTATTTGGTATTTTACTTGTTGAGCAACTAAACACCATTTCTATCGGTGGATACAAACTAGGGTTTTGGTTTGCACAACAAGGTTCAATTTATGTATTTTTAGCACTTATTTTCTATTATGCAAGTGCAATGAATAAAATTGATGAAAAATACAAAGATTAGGAGTAAAAGATGGATTTACAAATATTAACATTTGCATTTGTAGGTATCACTTTTGCTGTCTATATTAGTATTGCCTTCTGGGCAAAAGCCAGCTCAACTAAAGAATTCTATGTTGCAGGTGGCGTTGTGCATCCTGTTGCAAATGGTATGGCAACAGCGGCAGACTGGATGAGTGCGGCATCATTCATTTCAATGGCGGGTTTAATTGCATTCTTAGGATATGGTGGATCTGTATTCTTAATGGGTTGGACAGGTGGTTACGTGCTTCTTGCAATGTTACTTGCACCTTATCTAAGAAAACATGGTTCGTATACCGTTCCTGAGTTTATTAACGATAGATACTATTCTAAAGCAGCGCGTGTAGTTGCAGTAATATGTCTTATCATTGCATCAGTAACTTATGTTATCGGTCAAATGAAAGGTATTGGTGTGGCGTTCTCTCGTTTCTTGGAAGTAAGTTATGAAATCGGTCTTATTGTAGGCATAGGCATTGTGTTAATCTATGCAGTATTAGGTGGCATGAAAGGTATTACTTATACACAAATTGCACAATATGTGATTATGATTATCGCATATACTATTCCTGCAATCTTCATCTCTTTACAACTTACGGGCAACCCTATTCCACAACTTGGTTTAGGTTCAACACTTGCTGATGGTTCTGGTACATATCTCTTGGATAAACTTGACCAAATCGTAGTGGGCTTAGGCTTTGCAGAATATACCACGACACCAAGATTAAGTATGACCAATACTTTTGTATATACGCTATCTCTTATGATTGGAACAGCAGGGTTGCCACATGTAATTATGCGTTTTTTTACAGTAAAAAATGTGCAATCTGCACGTCAATCAGCAGGTTGGGCATTACTATTCATTGCTATTTTATATACTACTGCACCAGCAGTAGCAGCAATGGCGCGTTTAAACTTAATGCAAACAGTGCATAATACTGAAATCAAACAACTTCCAGAATGGGTTGAAAACTGGAAAACAACAGGTCTTCTGGAATATGAAGATAAAAATGGCGATGGAAGAATCCAATACACTGGCAACAAAAAAACCAATGAAATGACAAAAGTAGACCGTGACATTATGGTACTTGCAAACCCTGAGATTGCACAATTACCAAACTGGGTGATTGCACTAGTTGTAGCAGGTGGTCTAGCGGCTGCACTTTCAACTGCGGCAGGGTTATTGCTTGCAATTGCATCATCAATATCACATGATTTGTTAAAAGGCGTATGGCGTCCACATATTAACGAAAAAGAAGAACTAATGTGGTCGCGTTTATCTATGGTGGGTGCAATTGCACTTGCAGGATACTTTGGTTTTAATCCTCCGGGTTTTGCAGCTGGAACTGTGGCACTTGCCTTTGGTTTGGCAGCATCAAGTATCTTCCCAGCACTGATGATGGGTATCTTCTCACGCAAAATGAATAAAGAAGGTGCTATCGCAGGTATGATTGCAGGTATTGGTATTACGCTACTTTATGTATTTCAACATAAAGGTATTATGTTTATTCCTGAAACATCATTCTTGGGCGACATGAGTCCGAACTGGTTCTTAGGTATTGAGCCTAACGCCTTTGGTGCTATCGGTGCTGTGGTTAACTTTGTTGTTGCATACATCGTGGCAAGTAACACTGCCGCAGTTTCTACTGATGTTGATGCTATGGTAACAAATATGAGAAAACCATGAAATTAAAATATCGTAAAACGCCACTATTTGAGGTGTTTTTTCTTATAGAATCTGGGTGATTTATTGTATATTTTAAATGTGTGCTGACATTTTTTAAAAATAAACACATTATTGTGGCAATGATTGTCACTCCCATTCTAGCAGTGGTTGCGTGGTTTGCAGTGGATTATTATGTAGCAGAACGTCCGCATCAAATGAAAGCAAATGGTAGTTATACTTTACAGGAAAAACCCAGTTGCCGTTGGGGTAGTGGTGGCTGTATTCTCAGCAATAATGATGTAGAATTTAGTTTTAGGGCGCATAACACTGCAAAATATAACACACTTGTGCTTATTTCAAGTATTGAGATTGATGCTGCACATATTGCTTTGGTAACAAATAAAGAAGAGCACTCAACGCCAGTGTCGATGTTAAAACAACAAGATAACACATGGATTATAAATATTGAACCTGTTGATAATAATCAGTTTTTACAATTAGTTTTTAGTGTTGGAAACACACAGTTTTATGCTGTGGTTCCTACTATTTGGATAAATAAAGAGGAGTTACCTTATGAACAACAATACTCATCACTCAATGAATATTAAAAAATACGAACAAATGTATGCAGAATCTATCAATAACCCTGATAGTTTTTGGGCAAAGCAAGCAGAAGAATTTTTAGACTGGGATAAGAAATGGAACAAGGTAAGCGATGTTGATTTTACCACGGGAAAAATCAAGTGGTTTGAAGGAGGAAAAATCAATGTATCGCACAACTGTATTGATAGACATTTGCCAGAAAGCGCAGATAAAATTGCTATTATTTGGGAGGGAAATAATGGTGATGTGAAAAAAATCTCTTATCAAGATTTGTACTATGAGGTAGTGAAACTTGCCAATGGTTTAAAAGAATTAGGGGTATCCTCAGGGGATAGAGTGGTCATTTATATGCCAATGATTGTAGAAGCAGTGTACGCTATGCTTGCTACTGCACGCATTGGCGCAATTCATTCAGTAGTGTTTGGTGGCTTTTCCCCTGAAGCATTAAGAGATAGAATAAATGACTGTAAGGCAAAAGTGGTAATTACCGCAGATTATGCACGCCGAGGTAACAAAAGCGTGCCACTCAAAGCCAATGCAGATAAAGCATTAGCGGAAGTAACTTGTGTGCAAAATGTGGTGGTGGTTAAAAATACTGGAGATAAGATTGCAACTAATGCACTTGATGTGGATTACAGAGAACTTATACAAAACCAAGAACTCAATTGCCCTATTGAGTATTTTGATGCTGAAAACCCGCTCTTTATTCTATATACTTCAGGCTCAACAGGCAAACCTAAAGGCGTGCTCCATACCACAGGTGGATATTTGTTATATGTTGCAATGACACATAAGTATGCCTTTGACTATCAAGAAGGTGATGTATTTTTCTGCACTGCAGATATTGGCTGGGTTACAGGGCATTCTTATATTGTGTATGGTGCACTGGCAAACTGTGCTACAACATTGATGTTTGAAGGAATTCCTACTTATCCTGACGCTTCTCGTTTTTGGCAAATTGTAGAAAAACACAAAGTAAATCAATTCTATACCGCACCAACAGCAATTCGCTCACTAATGGGTGCAGGCGATAAATTTGTCGAAGGCTTTGATTTATCATCATTAAAAGTGCTGGGAAGTGTGGGTGAGCCCATTAATCCTGAGGCATGGCGCTGGTATGAAAAAAAAATTGGTGCTGGTAGACTGCCAATTACTGATACATGGTGGCAAACAGAAACGGGTGGTCATATGATTATGCCTTTACCACACACTTATAAACAAAAACCTGGCAGTGCAATGAAACCGTTTTTTGGTGTGAAACCTGAGATTGTTGATGATAAAGGCAATGTATTAGAAGGCGAATGTGAAGGCATTTTGGTTATCAATTCTTCATGGCCAGGGCAAATGCGCACGCTGTATAACAACCATGAAAGATTCATGGATGCGTATTTTTCAACCTTTAAAGGAAAATATTTTACAGGTGACGGTGCACGCCGTGATGCTGATGGTGACTATTGGATTACTGGGCGTATTGATGATGTGCTCAATGTTTCAGGACATCGCTTAGGGACTGCCGAGATTGAGAGTGCACTCGTGCTTCATCGTGATGTCAATGAAGTGGCAATTGTTGGTTATTCACACGATATTAAAGGTCAAGGGATTTATGCTTATGTTTCGTTAAATAATGATGTTGTGCCAAGCGATGAATTAAAAATAGAACTCATAGATCTTGTTCGCAGTGAAATTGGAGCGATTGCAACTGTTGATAAAATTCAATTTACAACAGAACTACCTAAAACACGCAGTGGCAAAATTATGCGGAGAATTTTACGCAAAATTACTGAAAATGACTTTGATTCATTAGGAGATACCTCTACTCTTGCAAATCCTAGCGTAGTTGATGACTTAATAGCTAATCGTGTAAGTTAGCACTAAAAGTATTATTATAAGCAACCATTACAAAACAAAATCTAGCCCATTCCTAATTTCATGGTTATTTGCTATAAAATTGTAGCAGCCACAACCTAATCTGACACCACCTCTAAAATCAAGACATCTGTCAGATTAAATTTGCTCTAAGTTATTTATAGCAACCCCAACCTAACCTAACAATCACTCACAATAGAGTGAGTGCCATCTCTAAAACTTAAAGGTGTTAGAGATTTTAAGAATATAGGAGAAAATACTCATGATAAATAATACTAATCCAATCATCAGACATAGTGTTGGTTTGTTAAATCTTGCCGAGGAACTCGGCAATGTATCTAAATCTTGCAAAATAATGGGTGTTAATAGGTGTCTCAAGAGATACCTTTTATCACTATCAAGAACTTAAAGAACAAGGCGAGATGCTTTAATCAACAATAATCGGTGTGCCTAATCTTAAAAACACAGTTGATGATAAAACCGAGCAAGCAGTCATTGATTCTGTTATTGCTTATATTGCTATCCTGCCTATGAA
>CALFDA010000036.1 GCA_937950605.1 uncultured PS1 clade bacterium
AGCGCTTTTTTTAAGCAGAAAACTTGAACCTCTAAACATGCCCCAACTTGCCAAATAAAAACCAAGAGCAAGACAACTGTGCTCAATATTTTTGATTAAATCATTTTTATTAGATGGGTGAAAATAGTTATAGCAATAATCAAAAGACGCATAACGACCGTAAGGGTCACGTTTTCCTAAAAAATTTGTAACTACTTTCTTAATATCATCTCTTTGTAATCTATCCATTATTTGCTCATGGTTATCATGGTTGTTTCAATTTTATCACTGTAATTTCTTTTCTCTAAATTCATTGTAAGCACTTTTAAAATTTTCTGCTTTTTGCTTGCAAAATACCCAAACAATAAAAAGCATTTTAAACTACGCCATGGTAAGAACGAGTTTGCTAGAGGTAACTCACATATTAACGGCATAGAATCGTTTTGTGGTTATGTCAAAACAAGAGTTGGTAAAATTCAAAGAAATGAATAAAAACAACTTTGAATTACATCTTGTAAGAATGTGAATTTAGGTTTAATAATAAGAGATAAAAATCTCTATAATATTTTGATTGTAGAGTTTAGAAAAAGAGTGCTTGATTAGTCAGTACTCATAATAAAAAACCTAGCCTATTTTTGACAATCTGTATGGGTGTTGTATGGAACTAAACGCCTAAGATTACCAACACCACAGGCGGTGTTTGAACTAGGTACTATATAACTAACAAAAAGTTGTACTTTTAATTTGAAGTTGGATTTTTTTAAAAACATAATATGAGTAATGCCTTTACAATCGGCAGACATGGTTCTTTTCAGCTGCGTTATGGATGGATAACAAAGGGTATTCAAGCGGTACAAAAAAGAGATAGTACGAAAAAAATATCTGATGTATTTACTGCTGAAGATGCAACAGTTAATTTGGGTGTTGGCAAAAATATGGTCGCATCTATCCATTATTGGCTGATGGCGACTAAGGTCATAAATATAGATAATGATAAAATCACAAAATTTGGCGAATTTTTATACAAAAACGATACTTATTTGGAAGATGATGCTTCTTTGTGGCTATTGCATTTAGCGCTCGTCCAAAATCAAACATTATCAACTTCGATTTATTGGTTGTTTAACCATTTCCATCAAAATGACTTTAGTGCAAAAGAGGCAGGAAATGCTTTTTTATCTTATGCTAAAGAAAAAGATTGGAAAGGCTCAGAAAAAACCTTAAAAAAAGATATACAGGTGATTTTAAGAATGTATGCACCACATAAATCGACAAAAACCCAAATAGAAGATATGCTGGAGAGTCCTTTGTCTTTGTTAGGTGTAATTAAGTATTTTGATGGCAAATATCATTTTTCTTTTAGTCCAAAGAATATTCCAGTTGAGGTGATTCTTCACAATATCAACGATAAATTTAAAAATGCTAAAACTGTTGCTGTTCAGGATTTAATGTATGGAGACAGAGCGTTTGCACCCGCTTTAAAAATCAGGGAAGATAATCTAATTGCTATTTTAGAAAAAATAACACAAAAATTTGGCGACTACCATTTAAGAGAAGATGCGGGTGTCTTTCAACTATATAAAGGCACCGCTGTTGATGGCTATAAATATTTAGAACAATATTATGCAACTTAATAAATTAATTTCTGTCAGAACAACACTCACTAAATCGATTAACTTAGATAGAGATAGGTCGGTTGAAGAATTGCTAAAAAGATATATTTTAACTTCAACAGCGATGCAAAATATTCAAAATATCGTTAATGCACAGAGCAACATTAACACTAATAAAGCATGGTCATTGATTGGTTCTTATGGTTCGGGAAAATCGTCATTCGCCCTTTATTTAAGTCATTTACTTGGCAATCCAAAAACTGCACTTAGCAAATTAGCGCGTAGAAAACTACACGTAGAAAATGCTGGTTTTTCAATCAGTATTGATAAACACTTAAAAGATTCTAATGGATATTGCGAAGTACTAATTACAGGCAGTCCAGATTCACTTATTGCAGTATTTTTAAAAACATTAAAAACAAGTGTTATTGATTATTATGCAGCATTAGACATAGCGGATGATACGAGTTTGATAATGATTGATAAATTACTATCTAATGACAAGGTGTCGTTACCCAAGATAAGTAATCTAGTTGTTAATATTCAAAACAACATTCAAAACAATGGAGGTAAAGGATTGTTGATTGTTATTGACGAATTAGGCAAGTTTTTAGAATATTCAGCTCGACATGAAAGTGATGATATTTTTTTATTACAAATACTTGCAGAGGCAACCTATAACAACAACATTTTATTGTTTGTCTTATTACATCAATCTTTTGAGCAATACGGTAAAAATCTAAACACCAAACTTAAAAATGAATGGACAAAAATACAAGGCAGGTATGAAGTTTTGTCATTTGTGGAAACCACTACTCAATCGCTACATATTATGGGGCAAGTTTTCCAAAATCAATTAAGCAAAACACAGCTAAAACCCATACAAATTAAAATAAAAAATATAGTTAAAATTCTTAAAGAAAATAATTTATTGCCTGTTTCACTTGATACAAAAATCGCTCATAATTTATTTGAAAATTGCTACCCACTACATCCAATAACAGCACTATTATTGCCCAATCTATGCCAAAAAGTGGCACAAAATGAAAGAACTTTGTTTAATTATTTAGGTGGCTCAGAACCTTCGTCATTGACTAAAAAGTTAGACAAAATTAAAGTAGGGGAATTTGTTTTTCCAGCGGATATTTTTGACTATTTTTTAACAGGTCAAATATTAACCAACGATTTACAAGTTCAAAGAACAGTAGTTGAGGTTAATAGTGCGATAGAGAGATTTTCAACAAATAACATTAGCGAGATAAGGCTACTAAAAACCATTGGCTTGTTAAATGTTGTGCGCAAGATTCCAGCATCAAAGGTGTTATTGAAATTGTGTGATGAATTTTTTGACATAAATATCCAAAATCTTGAGAAGCGCTCAATCGTTTATTACCGAAAATTTAATAATGAATATCGGGTATGGCAAGGTAGCGATTTTGATATAAATGCCGAATTAGCAGAGCAAGAAGTGCAATTATGTGTATTGAATGTTGCAGATAAGTTAAATGAAACATCGGCTTTTCTACCATTTGTGGCAAAAAAATACTCTATTGAAAAACACAGTTTATTTTATTTTAAGCCACTTTTTATTAACATATCGGAATATAAGAAACAAGATAAGCAAGCAACAAATCCAAGGATTATATTTTGTTTAAGTGATACTTCAAAAGATAAAGAAGTCTTTAAAACCAAATTGATACAACATTTTTCACAACAAGATATTTGTGTTTTATTAGGTAACAGTGAACAAATAAAACAAGTTATTAAAAATCAAACAGCTTTAGAATATATAAAGACACATAACTCAGTTGTCCAACAAGA
>CALFDA010000037.1 GCA_937950605.1 uncultured PS1 clade bacterium
GTGCCTAACGGCACAAAATCCAAGGTTTTTAAATAAAAACCATTAAAAAATGCAAGAATTTAAGTAAGCATTTGGCTAATTTCTAGCAACAAACTATTAAATTAGCAAAGGGATAGGTTTTGTTTATTTTGCAATGGTTTCTTACTTTATACCTTTGTTTTTAAAAATAGTAAATCTTCTTTAGATTCTTCATCTTTGAACTCAAAACGCCATCTTTTCTCCATGAATGTTAGAAGTTTCATGCCTCGTTCCCTGATTGTTTCTGGTGTCCAATCATCATATTCAGCGACCTGAATCTCAGAATGGGAGCCGTCAGAATATCCGTTCCGAATCTTATTTCCAGCACTATCCATCTTTGGTTTTTTCTTATCATCGAAATCATCATTTTGTAGTGATGAATTTATCGACATTGATAACAACAGCAAATTCCCAATTGAGCCACTATACAAATAATAATCTTGCGGTTTTATGCTAGCAAATGATTGTTTCCAACTATCTGTTGGTGTTTGAGAAAATATATGCTCGATAGAAATTTTGTCTTTTGGTGTTTTCAGTAAGTCTTCCCATGAAACTTTCTGCTGTCTACTTTGAGATAGCAGATGAAGCTCATACTCATAGAGAAAATAGCGTAAATGACTCCAACCGTAATATCCGTTTTTATTGTTGCGGCGTCTGTAGAGAAAATATCCAGAAACATACTTTCCATCTTTATGGAAACAGTAGTCAGTAGCGTAATCTAATTCTTCTTTAATCTGATCTAATGTCAGTTCATTTTTATTAAATTTTCTTGCAGCATGGTACATTGCACTATCACGATAATTGCCATTAGATTGACTCAAACAAAAAATAATGAAAATAAACCGTTCAACATGATTCAAAAAATCTACCAGTTTTGATTTATCTTTTTCATTTTTGAGCACTGACATTACTAGAGGTCGAAAATGTCTCATACCAATCCGTTTCAATCGATATAACTCTTGCTCTTCCTCGTCTGTTAGTTCAGTTGCTAGATCAGGATAATGCAAATTGAACCAGTGCTTAACAGACTCTCTAAGGCTGTTCACATATTTTTTAATCTCAATGGGTTGTAGTTCTACTTTGTTATGCACTTTTTGGAGTGAAAACTGCTCATCTAGCAAAAACTTGATGTAGTCATTTCCCCGCTTTCTAGAGTATTGGAAATACATTATCCAATGCGCCTTGAGGAAATCATCATCGTTCAAAGGTTGTTTATCATTCCTACCTAACTGACGATATACTTCTTTGTATGCAGCATTAATAGCATCTCTAAGATCCTTTCGCTCTGCTACATTTAATTCTTCATCGGTGTAGAGTGTTGTCAGATAAATTAGTCGGTTTTTGAGAAGCTCTAAATTAGAAAGATCTCTACCACGATTGTTCATCGTCTCAAACGCAACAAAGACGTCAAACTCATCCTCGATCATGTATTCATTGAATAAAAAACGCTTGGTAAGTTTCTTGTAAATTTTCTTCAAGCCGCTGATACCAGATTCGGCATGAAATTCTTTTAGTTGTTCATAAAAATAGAGGATTGCATTACGCAAATTAAGGGTATAGAAAGTATGTTCAATCGACGGTGAACCATCTTCATTGAAAATTTTGTACCTAAGATATTTATCACTAGGATTGTCGACTGTGTAACCAAATTTGTAGGTTCTGTAGCAACCCCCAGTCGGCTTTGTCTTAAATAAATATTTATTTATAATGTCCTCCAAACTCAGACTATCTGTAATGAAGATTTTCTGATTTGTTTTGCCTGAGTTTTCATCTAGTTGTTGCACAAAATCAATGAAGCCTTGAAGGAATACAACAAAAGTGGTTAGTCGTTGCTGACCATCTACAATGTTATACATATTATAAGAATGATCCTCGATTAACCAATACTCGTTATCCTTTTCTTTAACCTCGTTGGGTTTAATTTGACTAAAAGTTAATACACCTGTGTAATGTGATCGATCATCAGATAGATTTATAAGATCTTCCCAAAAATCCTTTAACTGATCTTTTTGCCAAGCATATCCGCGCTGATAATCAGGAATCCTGAATATCCTTTCTTTAAAAAGATTATCTAATGATTTTGTTCCATACATAATCTCTACCTCCTACAGTGCTCATTATACATAGAGATCTAGTAAAGCAGGCGTACGCACTAAAACAAAATATGGTAAAAAGTTGGGTTTTAATGTTGATATATAGATAAATATGAATAATGAAAAAATTAAGAGTTTGTTAGATAGAGTGAAAGATATTGTCAAAATTCACAATGAGCATGCCAATAAGCAAGGAGAAAAATTTAATATCTTTTCTATTTTAAGAATGGACAGAAAAGAGGTTAAAACGCACTCTAACTTTATTTATGAGTTACTAAATCCAAAAGGCTCACATGGACAAGGCGATGTGTTTTTGAAGAGTTTTGCAGAAATTGTGTTGAATAGTGAAGTGCCAAAAACAGCAACACGTCCACAACAAGAAGATTTGACAACAGAAAATCGGCGCATTGATTTTACGCTTGAAACCGATAAAAACTTCATTGGCATTGAAATGAAAATTGATGCATACGACCAATGGAAACAATTATGTGATTATCAACAAGAACTGAGTAGAAGAGCCAAAAACGCCAATAAAGGAACAAGATTATTTTATTTAACTTTAGGTGGTAGTGAGGCAGAACAATACAGTCATGACAGTACTGAATATGAATGCATTTCTTTTAAGGTTGAAATATTGGATTGGATACAAGATTGCATCAAGCAATCAGCAGAAAAGTCAGTATTACGAGAAGCACTCATTCAATATAAAATATTACTAGAAAAATTAACAGGAGAAAACATGGATATAAATACAGAAGTAGCAAAATTATTAAAAGATAAAGAAAGTTTTCAAGTGGCACAAGTTATACAAGGCGCTTTGCAATCTGCTAAGGTTGAATTACAGGTTAAGTTTTGGTCTGAACTTCTTGAAGAACTTGGAGAGGATTTTTATTTTGGCAATAAAAATAATGCCAATGAAACTAGAAATAAAAATGATATAAGGCAAGCATGCCAGGATTTTTTCAATAAAACAAAGAATCAACAATTAGGTATAGGATACAATTTTAAAACAGACAGTATCGAGCCTAGACTTATGCTTGTTCATTGGGGAATTGTGCATTATTGCATATTGCAAAATGCAAAAGATAAAGGTGGTAATTATCTCAATATAGAACAACAACCACTTTCTAGCGGTTGGTTTCGCTCTAAAGAGCTTCAAGATAACTATGACTTTACACTTGGATCTGATTCAGAGATTTTGGATGTAATGTTCGATGATAATAAGCGAAAAGAAGTTATTAAAAAAGTAGCTGATGAATTTAAAGAGTTAGTTGAAAAAATAAAAACCACTTAAATGCTTATATTAAATGGTTTTTGTGTATGGCGGAGAGTGAGGGATTCGAACCCTCGATAGAGGATAAACCCTATACGCCCTTAGCAGGGGCGCGCCTTCAGCCAGCTCGGCCAACTCTCCTCAGGGCGGAATTATACGCTAAGAAATGCTAGCAGTATATGCGTTTATAAAGTCTTACACTTACATCTATATTGATTCTAAGGCGCTCTTAGTTGAGGATAACAAACCCATAGTTTTTTCTGCTCTAAGGCTTTTTGTTAAAATCTATATGTAAATCCATTTTTGACAGGTGTATTTTTATATTTGTGCATTTATACGCCTAGACTACTCACGAACTAATATTTAGTTTCGACAATTTTGGCAACAGAGACTAATTTTTCACTTTCGGCAATTTTAATTAAGGTAACGCCTTGTGTATTTCTACCAATAATAGAAACATCAGAAACCCTCGCCCTAACCAATGTGGCTTTGTTGGAGATTAACATCATTTCATCTTCATTGCTCACTTGGATAGCACCTACAACTTTACCATTTCTGTCGCTGGTTTTAATAGATATTGAACCCGAACCACCGCGTGCCTGAGTGCGGTATTCGTCAATATTAGTGCGTTTGCCATAGCCAAATTCCGTGGCGGTTAAAATTGGATCTTTGCTATTAACGATAATAACTGAGACGATTTTATCGTCTTTGAGACTCATACCGCGTACGCCGATTGCACTACGTCCAAGTACACGCACATCAGATTCTTTAAATCTAATAGATTTACCTCCTGCTGAAAATAGCATTATGTCATTCGCACCAGAGGTTATGTCAACCCCCACAAGTTTGTCATTATTTCTAAGTGCAATGGCAATAATGCCGCCTTTTCTTGGGCGTGAAAAGTCTGTTAGTGCAGTCTTTTTACAAATACCGCTACTGGTTGCCATAAACACAAATTGATTGTCGCTAAATGTTGAGACTGGCAAAACGGCATTAATAGATTCGTTTTTGGCTAGTGACAAAAGATTGATAATCGGTTTACCACGCGATATGCGTGATGCCATTGGCAATTCATAAACTTTAAGCCAATATACTTTGCCTATAGACGAAAAACACAAAACCATATCATGAGAATTTGCCACAAATAATTTATCAACAAAATCCTCATCTTTCATCTTAGTGGCTAACTTGCCTTTGCCGCCGCGACGTTGTGCTTGATAATCACTCAGTGATTGCGCCTTAATATAACCACCATGCGAAAGTGTTACCACGCGTTCTTCTTGTATGATTAAATCCTCTAGCGTTAAATCAATTTTGCTTTCAATAATTTCGGTAAGTCGTTTATTGGCAAAATCATCGCGTACCTTAATCAATTCATCGCGAATCACTTGCATTAATTTATCACAGTCTTGCAAAATATCCAATAAGTATTTGATAAATTCTAATAACTCGTTAAACTCGTCAAAAATTTTGTCTTTTTCTAAACCAGTTAGGCGATGAAGTTTTAAATCAAGAATGGCTTGTGCTTGCTTTTGCGAAAACCAATAATCACCAGATTTTTGCAAACCTAACCCAGCAGGTAAATATTCTGGTTTAAATAGCGACATATCGCGTGTGCCAATCAAATCTTTTTGAATAATACTAGCTTGCCAAGCCTGAGCAAGTAATTGTGCCTTTGCCACAGCTGGGCTTGACGCCGCTTTAATGAGTTCAATAATTCTATCAATATTGCTAAGCGCAACTGATAAGCCTTCTAAAATATGTGCGCGATTTCTTGCCTTATTAAGCTCAAAAATAGACCTGCGAGTAACTACATCGCGTCGGTGCGCGATAAAAGCATCTAGTATTTCTCTAAGAGACATTAATTTTGGCATGCCCTTATCGATTGCAACCATATTAATGCCGAAAACGGTTTGCATGTCAGTAAGCTTGTAAAGATTATTTAGCATAACTTCAGGCACTTCTGCACGCTTCAGTTCAATAACCATACGCATACCGTCTTTATCAGATTCATCTCTTAATCCAGTAATGCCATTGATTTTTTTGTCTTTAACCAACTGCGCAATTTTGGTAATTAATTTAGCCTTATTGACTTGATAAGGCAATTCTGTAACCACAATACTTTGTTTATCTGTATTTTCGATATGTGATACAGCACGTAGATAAATCTTACCCTTGCCAGTTTCATAGGCTTGACGAATGCCTGACGCACCATTAACAATGCCTGCTGTTGGAAAATCAGGACCTGGAATCACTGCTAAAAGCTCATCAAGGGTGATGCTATCTTTGTCAATAATTGTCAAACATGCATTAATAACTTCGACCAAATTATGTGGTGGGATATTAGTTGCCATACCCACTGCAATACCTGATGAACCATTGACTAATAAATTAGGAATACGTGTTGGCAAAACACTTGGCTCTGTTTCTGAGCCATCATAATTATCGATAAAATCAACGGTTTTTTTATCTAAATCACGCAATAATTCATGCGAAAGTTTGGACATGCGGATTTCTGTATAGCGCATTGCTGCCGCTGAATCGCCATCTACAGAACCAAAATTACCCTGACCATCTATTAATATGTTGCGCATTGAAAAAGGTTGTGCCATGCGCACAATGGTGTCATATACGGCAGTATCGCCATGCGGATGATATTTACCAATCACATCACCAACAATACGCGCGGATTTTTTGTAGGCTTTGTTATAATTGTTGCCTAACATATCCATTGCATAAAGCACACGTCTATGGACTGGTTTTAATCCGTCTCGCACATCAGGCAAAGCACGTCCAACAATGACACTCATAGCGTATTCTAAATAAGAATCCCGCATCTCGTCTTCGATTGTAACAACAGGCGAATTGGGTGTAAAAAGTTCAGGATTATTGGTATTTTCAGACATGCAAAAAAGACTTAGTAAAATTGTTTGTTATTATATCTTAAAATGGGGCTAATTTACAATTAGAATATGTAAATATATTAACCAAAAAAACAATTAAAAATCAATGAGTTAAAAAATATTATGCGTTTCTTGTTTGCACTGCTTTTGCAAGCGTTTGTAACAATTTTTCGGTATCACTCCAACCGATGCAACCATCAGTAATACTAACCCCATATTTAAGTGATTTTAATGCACCAACCGACTGCGCACCTTCATTAAGATGTGATTCAATCATCACGCCAGAAATTTGCTTGGATCCGTTGCTAATTTGCTCTGCAACATCATTGCCAACCTTAATTTGATTTTTAAATTTTTTCTTGCTATTAGCATGCGAAAAATCAACCATTAATTTATCCTGCAAACCAGCATCAGCAAGTCGCTTAGAGATTGTTTGCACGCTCTTTTTGTCATAATTCGTCTGACCTTTGCCGCCACGCAAAATAATATGACAATTTGAATTACCTGCAGTAGTATATCGGTTAATCACACCTTTTTTATTGATTGACCAAAACATATGCGAACTACTAGCAGAAACAACCGCATCAATCGCTACTTGAACACCACCATCGGTAGCATTTTTAAAACCAACAGGGCAAGATAATCCCGAAGCTAGTTCTCGATGGGTTTGGCTTTCTGTGGTACGCGCACCAATAGCACCCCATGAAATCAAATCAGATATATATTGCGGGGTAATTAAATCTAGATATTCGGTTGCAGTTGGTAGACGCATTTTGGCTAAATCTAATAACAAACCACGCGCCAAATCAAAACCTTTTTCCATGTTAAAACTACTGTCTAAATCGGGGTCATAAATCAAGCCTTTCCAGCCAATAGTTGTGCGTGGTTTTTCAAAATACACGCGCATCACAATAAACAAATCATCTTTTAGAGTTTCGCGTAATTCTACTAATCTATCGGCATATTCTTTTGCTGCCTTAGGGTCGTGAATAGAGCAAGGTCCAACAATAACTAGCAAACGCTTATCTTTGCCTTTAATAATATCAGCAATGGTTTTTCGTGCATCAACAATAAAATTAGATTGTGCTTTTTTTACTTCATGTCGCCTAATATAAACCATTGGCGGCGTGATAGACTCCGCTTTGGTGATACGAATATTGCTAATTTTTTGTAGTATCTTTTTTAGCATAGTGTTTTAAACATTTGTCATTTTCAATTAAAGCATAGGCTGAATGATTATGAATGGATTCGAAGTTTTCTGATTCTAAACGATAATAATCAACATTTTCATAGGTATTTAACCCAAGTGCAATCTCACGCACTAAATCTTCAACAAAAGCAGGATTATCATACGCCTTTTCGGTAACAAACTTTTCATCATCACGTTTTAAAACAGCATACAACTCACAAGACGCTTTGCGCTCTGCTAACTCAATTAAATCCTCTATATGTAAAGTCTTTTCTTTTGCCACCCTTGCCTTGATAGTAATATGTGAGCGTTGATTATGCGCGCCATATTTAGAAATACTTTTTGAACAAGGACAAAGACTAGTAACTGGAACCACGACTTTCATCATAATTTGTGCATTTTTTCGGTCTAAACTTCCGTATAAAGTTACTTGATAATCCATCAAAGATTCCACCCCCGAAGAGGGTGCTTTTTTCTTGCGGAAAAAAAGAAAATTTAATTTAATATGCGCTGTATCAGACGCTAATCGGTCGCGTATTTTGTCGATAATTTTATTAAAATTGCTAATACCAAATTCACAGGGCTCATCATTCAAAATCTCGATAAAACGTGACATGTGTGTGCCTTTAACGTGTTTTGGCAAGGTTACTGTCATGGTAAAGTTGCCAATTGTTGGATTCTTATTGCCATCACGGTCAACGAAGATAATGGGATGCGATACATCTTTAATGCCTACCTTATCAATAGCTATTTGACGTGTGTCTGTATTATTTTGCGTGTCAGGCAGATTGAATGTGCTCATGATTTTTTTTACTCCGAATAAGCAACAGACGCTCTTGGTGTTTCCCAAATAACCACTTCACATACACGAACATCTTGATTATTAATTAGTTTCCCCACTTCTTTAAAAAAATATTGGGCAATATTTTCGGCTGTTGGGTTAACTTCGTCAAAAGGCGGAATATCATTCAAATATCGATGATCAAATCTTTTGATAATCGCTTTAGTTTGTTTTTTAACATCACGAAAATCAATCGTCATACCAGCTACATTGAGTACTTCGGATTCAATCAGCACTTCAACCTGCCAATTATGTCCATGCAAGCGAGCACAATCACCATGGTAGTTTCTTAGAAAATGCGCTGAAGCAAAGTCGGTAACAATTTTTAAGACGAACATAGTTCGGAAAAATTATAAAAGGCGCTATTATACATATATTTGTTATAACGCCCATTCAAGTTTAGGGCACAACTTCTTACTCTATAAAAGCAATTTAGAATTTGTAGATAGGCATTTTGAGCATAGCAATATATTTGCTCTATACTCAATCGAGTGTTTGAATTTTAGATGGTTTTTGATAGCCCCTTGGTAGCAATTTTCCAGATGTTGCGCGTGCGCCCATATAGTTGGATAAATTTTTAAATTTAATGGTTAAATGGCGTTTGCCCGCGGTTACTTTGAGATTTTGTGTATTAAATAATACACAAAGACTTACTACAAACTCCTTACCAGACTTCATCTCTTTTGGCGAAATTTGAATCAGTTTAGTACCCTTACCTTTTGATAGTATTGGCAACTCGGATATTGGAAATATTAACAAATTGCCACGATTAGTAATCACGGCAACAAATTGTTTTGCTAAATCATCAATCTTTACTATCCTCATCGCCTTAGCAATGCCTGACAATAACAAAGAAGCCTTGCCCGATTTTTTCTTTGAGACTAAATTACCAATAGTAGAAACAAAACCATAACCTGCGTTAGACACAAGCAAGACATTTTGATTATCATCACCCATCACTACATCAACAAATTCTGCGCCTGCTGGTGGCATAAGTTTTCCTGTTAGGGGTTTGCTTTGTCTGCGTGCATTTGGTAGAGAATTCGCAATTAATGCATAAGAGCGCCCTGTTGAATCTAAAAATATAGCTACTTTATTGCTACGACCTTTAGCGCTGATTAAATATCCATCTCCTGATTTGTAATTCAAGGTGCTTAAATCAATATCATGACCTTTGACGCTACGAACCCAACCTTTATTGCTTAATACCACAGTTACATTTTCAACAGGCATCAAATCGTCTTGATTAAAGGCTTGGGCATTTTGAGTGGCTGGGTTAAGACCAGAACGCCTAGAATCGCCAAATTTTTTGATAATGGTTTTAAGTTCTTTTTTAATATAGGTTTTTAAGCGCGTATTGCTTGATAATAATAATTCCAACTTGGTTTTTTCTTTTGATAATTCTTTTTGCTCGCCTTGAATTTTTATTTCTTCTAACTTAGCAAGATGGCGAAGTCTTAATTCGAGAATTGCCTGCGCTTGAATCTCACTTAGCTTAAAGCGTGACATTAATACGGGTTTTGGCTTGTCCTGCGTGCGAATAATGGCAATGACTTCTTCAATGTTTAAAAATGCAATCAGCAACCCATCTAAAATGTCTAAGCGTGCCAAAATTTTATCAAGTCGATGTTTTAAACGGCTAGTAACCACTTTGATACGATAAGCAAGCCACTCTTGCAACATTGGAATCAATGGTTTAACCTGTGGTTTTCCGTCCAGACCAATCACATTCATATTAACACGATAATGCTTTTCTAAATCGGTAGTGGCAAACAAATGCAACATTAAACTCTCGACATTCACACGCTTTGATTTTGGCACAATCACAATGCGCGTTGGGTTTTGATGATCAGATTCATCACGAATATCTTCAACTAATGGCAGTTTTTTCTTGCGCATCTGCTCGGCAATTTGCATAATTACTTTAGAGCCTGAAACTTGAAAAGGTAGTGCCTCAATTACAATGTCTAAACCGTCCTTTTGATAAGGGGCACGCATTTTGACAGAACCATGTCCCGTTGCATAAATTTGTCTAATATCTGCTTGGTTTGAAACAATATCTGCGGTGGTTGGATAGTCAGGTGCAGGTAAAATTTTCATTAGTGATTCAAGCGTAGTAGAGGGATTGTCGAGCAATTTAATACATGCAGAAACAACTTCGCTTAAATTATGCGGTGGTACATCTGTTGCCATGCCAACTGCAATACCAGAAACACCATTTAAGAGTAGATTAGGCACTTGAGAAGGCAAGTTTTGTGGTTCTTGCAATGAACCATCAAAATTATCTACCCAATTAACCGTGCCTTGATTGATTTCACTCAATAATAAGTCTGCATAAGGAGAAAGTTTGCTTTCGGTATAACGCATTGCCGCAAATGATTTTGGATCATCGGGTGCGCCCCAATTACCCTGCCCGTCAATGAATGGATAACGATAAGAAAATGGTTGTGCCATTAGCACCATTGCCTCATAACAAGCACTGTCGCCATGCGGGTGGAACTTGCCTAAAACATCGCCAACGGTACGTGCTGATTTCTTGAATTTAGCACTTGATTTTAACCCTAATTCACTCATTGCATAAATGATACGACGCTGCACAGGCTTCAAACCATCGCCCATAAATGGCAATGCACGATCAAGAATAACATACATGGAATAATCAAGATAGGCGCGCTCGCTAAACTCGCTAACACTTTGCTGCTCTAAATCGGTTTGCATGCTTTGTTGGTAGTGATATTAATGTCTTTTTAAAAGACTAATTATTTTTTACACATCGCTTGATGTTTGTCGGACAAAAATGATACCACAAAGTTATTCGTTTATTATTAGGGTTTCAACTGTACCCATACAGGTTTAAAACGCAATTTTTTATCACTTTTAAAACTGCGATAAAGTATGGTTATCTATTAAAAAATGACACTTAAATATTCAAATACACTAAAAATTCTTGGGAAGATAGTAAAACAAGTTGTTAATTTATTGTTAATTTAGTTAGTAAAAACTATATTTTCAAACAAAGTTTTGTACCTACTGAAGTGGGTTTGCTTTAAAATAAATGCGAGTTTTTCTTCTCAAGGTGGTAAATATGGATTTAATTGATCACATAAAAGACTTGGCTTCTAGAATTGAAAAGCAATTAGAGCATATTAAAACAGAGGAAGCCACTAAAACCGCACTTATAATGCCTTTCATTAACTCTCTTGGTTATGATGTGTTTAATCCATTACAGGTAATACCAGAGTTCACAGCAGATGTGGGAACAAAGAAAGGGGAGAAAGTGGATTATGCAATAAAAAAAGATGATGAAATCATTATGCTTATTGAGTGTAAGCAGGCAGGGGCGGATTTACATAAGAATCATGCGTCACAATTGTATAGGTATTTTTCGGTTACTGAAGCAAGATTTGCAATTCTCACAAATGGCATTGATTATGAATTTTATTCTGATATTGATGAAGATAATAAAATGGATTCAAAGCCATTCTTCACATTCAATATTCTGCATTTTGAAGACCATCAAATTAGTGAATTAAAGAAATTCACAAAATCAACTTTTTCTTTAGAGGATATCTTAACAACTGCTAGCACTTTGAAGTATGCGGGTGCGATTAAAAATGTATTAGCAGAAGAACTCAAAAATCCTACTGAAGACTTTGTGAGGTTTTTTGCTCGTCAAATTTATGACGGTATCCTCACTAAGAGAGTTTTAGAGCAGTTCACACAAATCGTAAAAGACGCGCGCACCCAGTTTATTAATGAAAGAATTAATGAACGGTTAAAATCAGCATTATCTGCAAATGAACAGGAAACTTTAGCCACAATGATTGACGAGGGCAAGATCGGCAATTCTACTCAAGATGTTCAAAATGGTATTGAAGCAACCCAAGATGAAATCGATGGGTACAACATTGTGAAAGCAATTTTATATGAGGTTGTTGATGATGTTCAACGCATAGCAATGAGAAATACAAAACGTTATTGTGGAATTCTTTTAGATGACAACAACAGAAAACCGCTATGTAGGCTACATTTTCACTACTCACAAAAATATCTCGGAGTGATTAAAAATAGAAAAGAAGAACGAATTGCAATTGATGCTGTTAATGATATTTTTAAATACGCCAACAAAATTAAGTCTACTCTATCAGAGTACGAAGAAAATTAATCCTAACAAAGACTATTTTGTAAGAGGTTTAATGTACGCGCAATTTACGAATTTTAAGCAGATGGTAATGGAATTAGATGCCAAGGAATAAATTGCTTGATATGCATGGCGGAAAGAGTTGGTGTAATAGAATACTAGTGAAGAGTCAAAGTATTAGTTACACTAAAGTGTGGCAACCCCAACCCAACCCAACACCACCTCTAAACTCAAGACATCTGTAGCAACTAAAAATCTCAAGACATCTATTAGATTAAATTTGCTCTAAGTTATTTTCTAAGTTTTTCTCATTCCAAATTCGCCTACCATCAAGCAAAGTGT
>CALFDA010000038.1 GCA_937950605.1 uncultured PS1 clade bacterium
TAATGTAGGTGTGCTATTACGCGGTATTAAGCGTGAAGAAGTAGAGCGCGGTCAAGTGCTTGCTAAGCCAGGTTCAATTAAGCCACATGCTAAATTTGAAGCAGAAGTTTATGTGCTTAGCAAAGATGAAGGTGGTCGTCATACGCCATTCTTTAACAACTACCGTCCACAGTTTTATTTTAGAACAACTGATGTAACTGGTGCTTGCCAACTACCAAAAGATGTAGAAA
Organism: uncultured PS1 clade bacterium; assembly: GCA_937950605.1. Classification (GTDB taxonomy): domain Bacteria; phylum Pseudomonadota; class Gammaproteobacteria; order PS1; family Pseudothioglobaceae; genus Thiodubiliella. Next base: position 231 of record CALFDA010000038.1, read on the forward strand.
TGGTAATGCCAGGGGACAATGTAAAGATGAGTGTAGAGCTATTGTCGCCAATCGCAATGGAAGATGGTTTAAGGTTTGCAATCCGAGAAGGCGGTCGCACAGTGGGTGCAGGTGTTGTTTCAAAAGTGGTGGATTAGTTGGGTTTTGGGTGTGGCAGTTTTAAAGAGAATTAGTTCAATAGAAATTGGATATTATTGTATAATGCGCGGTTTTGCGTTGGGAGATGCAAGTTAGTTTTGACAGGAATTATTAAAGATGAGCAATCAAAATATCAGAATTAAATTAAAGGCATTTGACCATCGTTTGATTGACAAGTCAGCTGTTGAAATTGTAGATACCGCCAAGCGTACTGGAGCTAGTGTTAGAGGTCCGATTCCTTTGCCAACGAAAAAAGAGCGCTTTACGGTATTAACTTCTCCACACGTTAACAAGAAGGCAAGAGACCAGTATGAATTGAAAACCTACATTAGATTAATGGATGTTATTAGCCCAACGGATAAAACTGTTGACGCATTGATGAAATTAGAACTAGCAGCAGGTGTTGATGTGGCAATTCAGCTTAATTAACAAGAACAGGCAATGGAAGTAGAATCATGGCAATTGGTTTAGTGGGACAAAAAATAGGAATGACACGCATTTTAGCTGATGATGGGTCGGCAATTGCAGTTAGTGTGATTAAGATTGAGCCTAATCGCATTGTTCAAGTAAAAACTCTGGAAGTAGATGGTTACAGTGCTGTGCAAGTTACTACTGGCGATAAAGTTAATAAAAAAGGTGAAACTAAGGTGCGTCGTATTTCAGCGGCAATCAAGGGTCATTATGCAAAGGCATCACAAAGTATTGGTTTAGGGCTTTGGGAATTTAGAATAGATACTGATAAAATTGTCAACAACAATTTTGATTTATCGTTATTGAGCGCAGGTCAATATGTTGACGTTATTGGTAAATCTAAAGGGAAAGGTTATCAAGGTGGTATTAAGCGTCATAATTTTTCTATGCAAGATGCAACACATGGCAACTCCATCTCCCATAGGGCGATTGGTTCTACAGGTCAGTGTCAAGAACCTGGTCGCGTTTTTAAGGGTAAAAAGATGGCTGGACATATGGGCGATGCCCAAGTTACCGAAGAGTGTTTAGAAATTATTAGAGTTGACAACGATAAAAATTTATTGTTAGTTAAAGGCGCGATTCCTGGTGCTAAGAGTGGTTTTGTTAAGGTTGTATTGTCGGTTAAAAAAGATAAGGTTAATAGTTAACATCAGCAAACAACTACAATAGCAAAGTGTATATGTAGTTGGAATGAGAATAAATCGGTAAGGCGACGACAGATAAAAGAGAGTGAAGATAAGGGAAGGGTAAAATCGAAAGCACAAAAAAATAAGGTTATGAGATGAAATTAAAAGTATTAGATATAAGTGCCGACCAGTTCACTTCTGCTGAGGTAGATGATAATGTGTTTGCTAGAGGCTACAATCAATCGTTGGTTCACCAAGTAATAACCGCTTATATGGCAGTTGCTCGTCAAGGTTCCAAAGAACACAAAAATCGCAGTGCAGTTAGTGGTGGTGGCAAGAGACCGTGGGCACAAAAAGGCACAGGTCGCGCCCGTGCTGGCACTTCTCGTAGCTCTATTTGGCGTTCAGGCGGTGTGGCGTTTGCAGCGCAACCGCGTAGTTATGCAAAAAAAGTGAATAAAAAAATGTATAAGGGCGCAATTAGCGTTATTTTTTCTGAATTAGTTCGTGCCAAGCGTTTAAAGATTGTTAAAGACTTCAATATTGAAGGCGTTAAGACTAAAAATGTAGTGTCACTACTGAAAACACTAGATGTAAGAGATGCCTTATTGATGACAGATAAGTTGGATGAAAATTTATATCTTGCTTCGCGTAACTTACATCATGTTGGAGTTTGTGATATACAAAGCATTAATCCAGTAAGTTTGATTAGTTATGAGGATGTTGTTATTACTGAGACAGCTCTGAAAAAAGTGGGAGGTATGTTATGAATCAAGAAAAAGTATTGAAGACTTTATTAATGCCGATTGTTTCTGAGAAGGCATCGATGTTGTCTGCGCAAAATCAGTATGCGTTTAGGGTGCGTATTGATAGCAATAAAAAAGAAATTAGAGCGGCTGTTGAGTCGTTATTTGGTGTTACGGTAGAAAGTGTGACGACTTCTGTTTTAAAAGGTAAAAAGAAAGTTTTTAAAGGTAGGGTTGGTCGCCGTGTTAATTGGAAAAAAGCAATGGTAAAAGTATCTGAGGGTCAAATGATTGATACGATTGCAGCATCTTAAATAGAAAAATTATGGCACAAGTAATTAAAAGAAAACCAACTTCGAATGGCAGACGGTTTGTTGTTAATGTTGTTGATAAAAACTTATATGATGGTGCGCCTTATACCCCGTTGACGCAAAGCAAAAACAGAATTAGCGGTCGTAACAATCGTGGCAAGATTACAGTTCGTCACAAAGGTGGTGGTCATAAGCGTCGTTATCGTATTATCGACTTTAGGCGTGATAAAGATGATATTATCGCGAAAGTTGAGCGCTTGGAATATGACCCAAATCGTAGTGCTAACATTGCCTTAGTTTTATATGCGGATGGTGAGCGTAAGTATATCATTGCGCCAAATGGGCTAAATATGGGTGATGAAATTGTATCAGGTAACAGTGTTGCAATTAAATTAGGTAATGTAATGCCGTGTGCAAATATCCCACTTGGCAGTGTGATTCATTGCATTGAACTAAAACCAGGCAAAGGAGCACAAATAGCGCGTAGCGCAGGAACTTCAGCGCAATTAATCGCAAAAGAAGGTGCGTATGTTACTTTGAGATTGCGTTCTGGTGAAGTTCGCAAGGTTTTGGCGGGGTGTCGTGCAGCGATTGGCGAAGTATCTAAGAAAGAACATAGTTTGAGAAAATTAGGCAAAGCTGGCGCAGCACGTTGGAAAGGGGTTAGACCTACTGTCCGTGGTGTTGTGATGAATCCAGTCGATCACCCACATGGTGGGGGTGAAGGTAAGACTAGTGGCGGTCGTCATCCAGTTTCTCCTTGGGGGACACCAACTAAGGGTTATAAAACACGTAGAAATAAACGCACTGATAAACTCATTGTGCGTCGTAGAAATAAGTAGCGGTTGATTGGGGTATCAGTATGATGATTTGTAACAATAAGATTTTATCTACAAGGTATTTATTGTTGTGCTAGATAAAATAATGCAACAGATAGAGGTTTGTTCAGATTCTATGGAAAAGTACTTACAACTATTGTTTGTGGTGCTAAATTTTTTGTTGTTAGGGGTTGTTGCTATCGGTTACAAAATTTGCCTTAAAACTAGTTACTTTATGAATTTACACAATCTTATTATTTTATTTAATTTTAAGACTAAGAGGTTGATTTGATATGGCTAGATCGTTAAGAAAGGGTCCATTTGTAGATGAACATTTAATTAAAAAGGTGTTAACAGTACAAAAAAACAACAATAGAAAGCCGATTAAAACTTGGTCTCGTCGTTCGGTAATTATCCCCGAGATGATTGGTTTGACAATTGCGGTACATAATGGTAGAGCACATGTACCCGTTTCAATTAACGAACAAATGGTTGGGCATAAGTTAGGTGAGTTTGCAGCAACTAGGATATTTGTTGCTCACTCGGGCGACCGTAAGGCATAAGGATTGTTGAGAAAATGGAAGAAGTTAAAGCAATACACAAATATGCAAAAATCTCAGCTTTTAAGGCAAGATTAGTTGCGAATCAAATTCGTTCAAAATCGGTGGAAGAGGCACTTGATATTTTGTCTTTTAGTAATAAAAAAGCATCAGTGTTGGTGAAGAAAGTATTAAATTCAGCCATTTCAAATGCTGAAAATAACAATGGCTTAGATATTGACGAATTAAGAGTAAGTAGCGTTTATATTGATGAGGGTTCAACAATGAAAAGAATTCGTCCTAGAGCAAAGGGCAGGGCAAATCGTATTTTAAAAAGAACAAGCCACATTACAGTTGGCGTAAGCGTAGGTTAATTATGGGTCAAAAAGTAAATCCAAAGGGTATTAGATTAGGTATTGTTAGAGATTGGGATTCTAAATGGTATGCGAATTCTCAGGATTATCCTAGATACTTATTATCTGATATCGAAGTTAGAGATTTCTTATTTGAAAAGTTAAAATCTGCATCTGTTAGTCGTATTCAAATTGAACGTCTAGCGAATAACGCTAAGATAACAATTCACACTGCCCGTCCAGGGATTGTGATTGGCAAAAAAGGTGCTGATATCGAAGCTTTAAAATCTATTATTACCAAAATGATGGGCATGGCGGCACATATTAACATTGAAGAAATTAAAAAGCCAGAACTAGATTCGCGCCTAGTGGCAGAGAATATTGCACAACAATTAGAAAAGCGTGTAATGTATAGGCGTGCAGTTAAACGCGTGTTGGGCAACGCAACACGTTTGGGTGCGCAGGGTATCAAAGTTATGGTTAGTGGTCGTTTAAATGGTGCAGAAATTGCACGTTCTGAATGGTATCGCGAAGGTCGCGTACCTTTACATACATTTAGAGCAGATGTTGATTATGCACAATATGGTGCAAATACGCAGTATGGTGTGATTGGTATTAAAGTTTGGATTTTTAAAGGTGAAATTCTGGACCATAAAAAAGGCACATTAGATGATGTGGTTCGTCGCGGTGCTACAAAACAAATCGCTAAGAAATAAAGGATTGACAAATGCTACAACCTAAACGTACACAATTTAGAAAGATGATGAAAGGTCGCAATCGTGGTCTAGCAACAGCTCATAAAGTTAGTTTTGGTGAGATTGGTTTAAAAGCTGTTGGCAGGTGTCGTATGACTGCAAGACAAATTGAGTCTGCTCGTAGAGCAATGACACGTCATGTCAAGCGTCAGGGAAAAATTTGGATTCGTGTGTTTCCAGACAAGCCTATTACCAAGAAGCCTCTGGAGGTGCGTATGGGCAAAGGTAAAGGTAGCGTTGAATATTGGGTTGCGCAAATTAAGCCAGGTCAAATGTTGTTTGAAATGCAAGGTGTTAATGAAACAGTTGCAAAAGAGGCTTTCCAGCTTGCTGCAGCAAAATTACCAGTAAAGACCAAGGTTATTCAAAGGATGGCAATGTAATGGAAGTAAAAGAATTAAGAAAGCAAGACGCTAATGCCCTTAACGACACCTTAATGAATCTTTTAAAAGAGCATTTTAGATTGCGTATGCAGCACAAAGGCGCACAACTAGAAGATGTGTCAAAATTGAGGAAAGTCAAAAAGTCGGTTGCACAAGTTAAAACGATTATCAAAGAGAAGCAAGTATGAGAGAGAATAAAGTAGAGCGTGCTTTAACGGGAAGAGTTGTTAGCAATAGTCGTGATAAAACAATTGCAGTTATGATTGAGCGTAGGGTTCGCCATCCAATTTATAAGAAATATATTAAACGTAGTACTAGGGTTCATGCGCATGATGAAAATAATGAGTGTGGTGTGGGTGATATGGTCAGAGTTGTGGAAGCGAAGCCGTTTTCTAAGACTAAGTGTTGGGCATTAAAAGAAGTGATCGAAAAATCGGTTTTAATTGGTTAATATCAAGATAGAGTAAAGAAATGATTCAAATGCAAACTAAACTTAATGTTGCTGATAACAGTGGTGGCGTTAAAGCAATGTGTATCAAAGTTTTAGGCGGTTCTAAGCGTCGTTATGCAAATATTGGTGATGTTATTAAGGTTAGTATCAAGGAAGCTACACCACGCTCTAAAGTAAAAAAAGGCGATGTGTATAACGCTGTTGTTGTGCGCAGTGCACAGGGCGTGCGTCGTGCAGATGGTTCTCGTATTCGTTTTGACAGTAATGCAGTTGTATTGCTGAATACAAAACTTGAGTTGGTGGGTACGCGTATTTTTGGCCCTGTAACCCGTGAATTGCGTGGTGCGCAGTTTATGAAAATTGTTTCACTAGCACCAGAGGTGTTGTAATGAATAAAATTAAGGCAAAAGATGAAGTAATTTTAATTGCTGGTAAAGATAGAGGTTCTACAGGAACAGTAACAAAGATTGTTGGTGATAAGGTTGTTGTTGAGGGTTTAAAGCTTGCCAAAAGACACACTAAACCGAATCCGAATGCTGGTGTAACAGGAGGTATCATTGATATTGAAATGCCAATTGCTATTTCAAATGTAGCAATTTATAACACAAAAACAAAAAAAGCAGATAAAGTGGGCGTGCGCATTGATAAAAATGGTAAGAAAGAGAGATTTTTTAAATCAAGTGGCGATCCAATTGCTTGAGACAGTTAAAAGGGTAAAGAAAGTGGTTAGACTACAAGAACAATACAGAAAAAAAATTGTACCAACCTTACAAAAAGAGTTAAACAAAAAGAATCCCATGGCAGTGCCTAGAATCGAAAAAATTACGATTAATATGGGGTTAGGCAGTGCTTTAGGTGATAAAAAAGTTTTGCAAAACGCGATAGAAGAAATGAGTTTAATTGCTGGTCAAAAACCAGTGACTTGTATGGCGCGTAAATCGGTAGCAAGTTTCAAATTAAGGGAGGGTAGCACAATTGGTTGTAAAGTTACCCTACGCAAAGGCAAAATGTACGAATTTTTGGATCGTTTGGTAAACATTGCGATTCCACGTATTCGGGACTTTCGTGGTTTGAGCGTGAAATCATTTGATGGTCGTGGAAATTACAATATGGGTTTGGCTGAGCAAATTGTATTTCCTGAAATTGATTTTGAAAAAGTAACAAGAGTGCGTGGCATGGATATTGCGATTACCACCACTGCACAAAACGACGACGATGCTAAAAAATTATTGGCAATGTTTAACTTACCATTTAAAACCAATTAACTGGTAGAGCGAAGCAAGAGGAATAAATAAATGGCTAAAAAATCTATGATAAATAGAGACATTAAGCGCGCAAAGTTGGTTGAAAAATACCGAATTAAGCGTTTTAAGTTAAAAAAAATTATTAAAAGCGCCCACTCTTCTGATGAGGAACGCTTTCAAGCAACAATTAAATTGCAAGCATTGCCTCGTGATGCTTCACCAACGAGGCAACGTAGTCGTTGTGGTCTAACAGGTCGTCCGCATGGTTTTTATCGTAAGTTTGGTCTGTCTAAAACTAAGTTAAGAGAGCGCACTATGAATGGTGAAGTGCCTGGTTTATCTAAAGCAAGTTGGTAGGAGGTTTATTAGTATGAGTATGTCTGATCCAGTTGCTGATATGCTGACACGTATTCGTAATGCGCATATGGTTAATAAGAAAAAAGTTAATATTCCAGCATCAAATTTAAAATCTGCGATTGCAAGCGTTATGCAGCAAGAAGGTTATATTGAGTCATTTAGCGTAGCAGGAGAAAAATCTGATAAAACTTTAGCTATCAATCTGAAGTATTATCAAAATAAACCAGTTATTGATTCGTTAGAAAGGATTTCAAAACCAAGTTTGCGTGTCTATGCAAAAAGTACTGAAATGCCAAGTGTTATGAGTGGTTTAGGCATTGTTGTTGTGTCAACTCCAAAAGGTGTTATGACTGGACAGAGCGCATCAGCCCAAAATTTAGGCGGTGAAATTTTGTGTAGCGTTAGTTAAAAGGTAAAGTATTATGTCTAGAGTTGCAAAAACACCAATCGAAATTCCATCTGGCGTTGAGGTATCAGTAAACGATTCTACTATGATAGTTAAAGGTAAATTAGGTCAAATGCAGATGGAAATCCACCCTTTAGTTACTGTTGTTGATGTGGATAATGTTTTGACATTCGATATTGTCGAGGTTGATAAAAGAGAGGAGAAAAAAGCATGGGCACAGGCTGGAACTGTGAGAACTAACACAGCTAACCTAATTAAAGGTGTTACGTGGGGTTGGAAAAAAACCTTGACACTGATTGGCATTGGTTATCGTGCAAAAGCAGTAGGTAAAACGCTAGATTTAACACTTGGTTTTTCCCATCCAGTTAAATACAATTTGCCAGAAGGTATTACCGTTGAGACTCCATCACAAACCGAGATTGTTGTTAAAGGTATGGATAAACAAAAAGTAGGTCAAGTAGCTGCTGAGATTCGTGCTTATCGTCCTCCAGAACCTTATAAGGGCAAAGGTGTGCGTTATACAGATGAATACGTGTTCCGCAAGGAAGCCAAAAAGAAATAAATTAAAGATAATAAGGTATTAGAGATGAAGCTTTCAAAAATGCAGTCTAGATTAAGAAGAGCAAATAAGTTTAGAGCTAAACATGCGAAAAAAAACATTGAGCGTTTATGTGTTCACAAAACATCTCAGCATATATATGCACAGATTATTAGTGGTTGTGGGACTAGAACTTTGGCACAGGCATCTAGTTTGAAAACAAAAAATGGTAGCAATGTGGTAGCGGCAACCAAAATTGGTGCTAAGATTGCTGAAGCGGCAAAGAAAGCGAAAGTAACCAAAGTAGCTTTTGACCGTTCTGGTTTTAAATACCACGGTCGTATTAAGGCACTAGCTGAAGCGGCAAGGGAAGGCGGTTTAGATTTTTAATTAAGGGTCTTGAACTTCAAAGACACAAATTAATAGGCGTAAAGGATGGCAGATTTTAGAAATAATAAAGACGAAAGCAACGACTACATTGAGAAACTAGTCAATATTCGTCGTGTTGTGAAAGTGGTTAAAGGTGGTCGTATCTTTGGTTTTTCTGCATTAGTTGTTGTAGGTGACGGTAAAGGCAAGGTAGGTTATGGCACAGGTAAAGCACGTGAAGTGCCTGCAGCTATTCAAAAAGCGATGGAAAAAGCAAAAAGAGCAATGAAAAGTGTTCCGATTAAAGATGGTACACTGTATTATCCTGTTACTTCTAATGTTGGTGCCGCTAAGGTTTATATGCAACCTGCGTCAGAGGGTACAGGCGTTATCGCTGGTGGTCCAATGCGTAGTGTGTTGGAGGCTGTTGGTGTGCATAACATCTTGGCAAAATGTAATGGCACACGTAATCCTATTAGTGTTGTTCGTGCCACGATTCACGGCTTAACATCGATGTCGTCTCCGCAACTAACAGCGATTAAGCGTGGCAAGACTGTTGAGCAGATTAAGGGAGAAGCGTGATGTCTGAAAGGAAAAAAGTAGTTGAGAAATCATCAATTAAAGCAGATGGTAAGGTGTCTACCAAAATAGCATCCACCAAAAATCCATCAACTACGAATAAAAGCATGGTAAGTGTAACATTAATAAAGAGTTTTTATGGTCGTCTACCCTCACATCGTGCAACGGTAACAGGTCTTGGTTTGAAACGTATTAATCACACCGTAAAGTTAGTTGATACACCTCAAGTAAGGGGAATGATTAATAAGGTTTCTTATCTGCTGAAAGTAGAAGGTTAGATGATAAATGATAAATATTATGCAATTAAATACGTTAGCACCTATAGAAGGTGAAAAGAAAAACAGAAAGCGTGTCGGTCGTGGTATCGGTAGCGGTTTCGGCAAAACTTGTGGTCGCGGACACAAAGGTCAAAAATCTCGTTCGGGTGGTTTTACCAAAATAGGCTTTGAAGGCGGTCAAATGCCTTTACAGCGTCGCCTTCCTAAGGTGGGTTTTTCATCACGTATATCGCAAGTTACTTCTCAGATAACTTTGTCTGAACTTGATAAACTAGAAGAACAAGAGATTAACATTGATGTTTTAAAAAAATACAATTTAATAGCAAAAAATATCAAGCGTGTTAAGGTAATTCTTTCAGGTGAGATTAACAGGTCAATAACATTAATAGATATTAAGGCAACCAAAGGCGCAAAAACAGCTATTGAAACCGCTAAAGGAAAGGTTAAGCAATAAACATGAGTCAACCGCCCCTAGGACTTTCTCAAGATTTAGCGAAGCGTATACTTTTTTTGCTAGGCGCGTTAATTGTTTTTAGATTAGGCACGCACATCACTATTCCATTTATTTCTCCAACTGCGCTAGCATCGCTTGTGCAAGATCAACAGGGTACGATTTTGGATATGTTTAATATGTTTTCTGGTGGAGCACTAGAAAGGTTGTCTATATTTACTTTAGGCATCATGCCTTATATTTCGGCTTCAATTATCATTCAGTTGATGACTTCATCGATGCCAAAGTTTGAACAACTTAAAAAAGAGGGAGAGAGTGGTAGGCGTAAAATCACTCAGTACACCCGTTTAGGCACTGTTTTTTTAGCGGTGTTTCAATCTTATGGTATTTCAATTGCCTTGCAATCCCAAAGTGCTGGTGGCGTTGCATTAGTAACAAATACTGGTTTTACGTTTAACTTGGTAACTGTAATAACTTTAACCACAGGCACTTTATTTTTAATGTGGTTAGGAGAACAAATTACCGAAAAAGGCATTGGTAACGGAATCTCAATGATTATTTTTGCGGGCATTGTTTCGGGCTTGCCTTCAGCGGTGGGGTCAACATTGTCATTAGTTTCTACTGGCGAATTAGCCATTATTTTGGTTGTTGTATTGTTAGCAATGACTCTGTTAGTTACTGCTTTTGTTGTGTTTGTGGAACGCGGACAGCGTCGTATCACAGTCAATTACGCCAAACGTCAACAAGGCAGAAAAATGGTGGGTGGTCAAAGTTCATACTTGCCGCTTAAAATTAATATGGCAGGAGTGATACCCCCTATTTTTGCTTCTTCGATCATTTTATTCCCAGCAACACTAGGAGGCTGGTTTTCACAATCAAAGGGGTTAGAATGGTTGTCTGATTTAGCGGCAGGTATTGCTCCAGGTCAGCCACTATATGTATTGTTTTATGGATTAGCGATTGTGTTTTTTACATTTTTCTATACAGCATTAACTTTTGACTCAAAAGAAACCGCGGATAATTTACGCAAGTCTGGTGGTTTTATTCCGGGTATTCGTCCAGGTAAGAATTCGGCAGATTATATTGATGCTGTTATGTCGCGCCTAACAGCATCAGGCGCGCTTTACATTACTGCTGTTTGTTTATTGCCAGAGTTTTTGATTTTGTATTGGAATGTGCCCTTTTATTTTGGTGGCACTAGTTTGCTCATTATCGTTGTTGTAGTGATGGATTTTATTGCACAAGCTCAATCGCATTTAATGTCTAGTCAATACGAGTCATTAATGAAAAAAGCAGGTTTAAATTAAAGGGATAGGGGTGGTGTTATGAAAGTAAGAGCATCGGTTAAAAAAATTTGTAATAATTGCAAGATTATCAAGCGTCATGGCGTGGTTCGTGTGATCTGTAAAGAGCCTAGACATAAACAAAGACAGGGTTAAGGTGTTTTGGAAATGCACCCTAATTGACATTGTGCAATCGGCAAAGTATAATCGCCGAATTTGTGATGTAGGTGGGTGTTTTGAGCCTATTTTTTTACCTTGCTGTTTGTTTTTAAGGCAGGTGCTTGGAACTGGGAAAGCGGTTTACAATTTTTATAAAGAAAGGATAGATTATTATATAGATGGCTAGAATAGCGGGAATAAACATTCCAACACATAAGCATATTGTTATTAGTTTACAGTCGATTTTTGGCATTGGTGACGCGCTTGCAAGGGAAATTTGCGCACAACTCAAGTTAGACCCAACAACAAAAGTATCGGACTTAGTTGAAGAACAGTTGGAATTGATTCGTAATACAGTTGCTAAGTTTAAGGTTGAAGGAGATTTGAGGCGTCAAATTGCGATGGACATTAAACGTCTAAGAGATTTAGGTTGTTATCGCGGTATTCGTCATAGAAAGTCGTTGCCGCTTCGTGGTCAAAGAACCAAAACAAACGCTAGAACTCGTAAAGGTCCTCGCCGTATAATCAAATAATTGAGGTAAATCAAAGTATTATGACTCAAACATCGACAAAGAAAAAATCAAAAAAAATTATTACTGACGGTATCGCGCATATTCATGCAACATTTAATAACACAATTGTTATGATTACAGACCGTTACGGTAATGCAGTTTGTTGGGCTACTTCGGGAGGTTCTGGTTTTAAAGGTTCAAGAAAATCAACCCCGTTTGCGGCACAGGTAGCAGCTGGTAATTGTGGTGAAAAGGCGTTGGCTTTTGGTATGAAAAACTTAGATGTCCGCGTGAAAGGACCTGGTCCTGGCAGAGATTCAGCCATTCGTGGTTTGAATGCAAAAGGTTTTAAAATTCAATCAATTACAGATGTAACGCCAATCCCTCACAACGGTTGTCGTCCTTCTAAAAAACGTAGAGTATAGGGGTAGATTATGGCTAGATATACTGGACCTACTTGTAAATTAGCCCGTCGTGAAGGCATGGACTTGTTTTTGAAAAGTGGTATTAGATCGTTGGATTCTAAATGCAAGGTGTCTCAGTTGCCTGGTGTGCACGGCGCAACTGCCCGTCAAACTAAAGGTAGCGAATATGGTTTGCAGTTGCGTGAAAAACAAAAAGTTAGACGCATCTATGGTATTTTGGAAAATCAATTTCGTTCATATTATAAAAAGGCTTCTCGTAAAAAAGGTTCAACTGGTGAGAATCTGCTATCCTTATTGGAGTGTCGTCTCGACAATGTTGTTTATCGTATGGGTTTTAGTTCTACGCGTGCAGAAGCAAGGCAATTAGTTACTCACAAGGCGATTTTAGTTAATGGTTTAGTCGTAAATATTCCTTCTTATCAAGTAAGTGTTAATGATGAAATTGCTGTTAGAGAAAAAGCAAAAAAGCAAAATCGCATTCAGTTAGCTATGGAGTTAGCTAAGCAAACTACTTTATCAGAATGGATAGAAGTTGATAGCGAAGCGTTAAAAGGTGTGTTTAGGAGTGTTCCAGAACGCGGTGATTTATCGTCTGACATTGCGGAACACCTAATTGTTGAATTATATTCAAAATAAAGGACGAATTTTATGCAGGGCAGGGTCATGGGATTTTTAAGACCAAAATTGGTTGAATCGCGAGAAGTATCAAATAATGAGTATAGAGTTATTCTTGAACCTTTGGAAAAGGGCTTTGGTCATACTTTGGGCAATGCATTAAGAAGGACTTTATTGTCTTCTATTACAGGTTGTGCAGTGACAGAAGTAGCGATTGATGGTGTGATGCATGAGTTTTCTACGATTGAAGGAGTCCAAGAAGATGTTTTAGATATTTTGCTCAATCTTAAAGAAGTTTCAGTTGCTTTAAATACTTCAGATTCTGCAGAGGTTGTTATTGATAAAGAAGGACCTTGTGAAATTACAGTTGCTGATATTGAGGAGAATGCAACAGGTGTTTCGGTATTTAACAAAGATAAAGTGATTGCAACTATCAATGCGGGCGGACATATACGAATGACGCTAAAGATTAGTGCAGGTATTGGGTATGATGTTGCGGCTGCGCGAGATAATGGGGTTTCAACTATTGGCGGAATGCAATTAGATGCAAGTTTTTCACCTATTAAACGTGTTAGTTTTACTGTTGATGCGGCACGTGTCGATCAAAAGGTTAATCTTGATAGGCTAAATATTACTATGGCAACTAATGGTTCAGTTAATGCTGAGGATGCCATTAAACGTGCAGCAACAATTTTGCAAGATCAATTGTCTTCATTTGTTGAGTTAGAATTGGTAGAGGAAGAAGAAAAATTGCCAACTTCAGATGATTTTGATTCACAATATTTGACAGCAGTGGACGAGTTAGAGCTGACAGTTCGTAGCGCAAACTGCTTAAAAGCCGAGCAAATTTACTACATTGGTGATCTAATTCAAAAATCTGAGCAGGATTTATTAAGAACACCGAATCTAGGTCGTAAGTCGCTTAATGAAATTAAAGAAGCATTAGCTGAAAAGGGCTTGAGTTTAGGTATGATTGTTGAGAATTGGCCACCTGTTGATTTAATTAGCGAGTAAGAATTACACATTAAGGAAAAATATTATGAGGCATAGGAAATCAGGAAGACAATTAAATCGTAATTCCTCTCACCGTAAAGCAATGTTTAGGAATATGGCAAATTCGTTATTCTTGCACAGGATAATCAAAACTACCTTGCCGAAAGCAAAAGAGCTTCGCCGTGTAGCCGAACCACTAATTACTAAAGCCAAAATAGACAGTGTTGCTAATCGTCGTAATGTGTTTTCAAAATTGCGTGATGCCGCTTCTGTTGCTAAACTATTCACCCAACTTGGTCCGTTTTATAAGAACCGTCCTGGTGGCTATATCCGTATTCTTAAAGCTGGTTTTCGCACTGGAGATAAATCCCCAATGGCGATTGTTCAGTTGGTAGATTTTGAAAGTAGCAACGACAATAAAGATTCATAAAGGAAAAAAGTATTATGCCTTCAATTAAAGTAAGAGAAAATGAGCCATTTGATATCGCACTAAGGCGTTTCCGTCGCATTTGCGATAGAGCTGGCGTTATTACCGATGTTCGCAAGAAGGAGTTTTATGAAAAACCAACATGGGTCAATAAGCGTATGAAAGCAGCGGCAGTTAAACGCACACATAAGGAAATGGCTAAGAATCGCATTCATCGTAAGAGAATGTATTGACTTTCATAATCAAGTTCAAAAATGTACCTGTGTCATTGTCTTCGAGAAGTGTGGGTGAACTGGTAAGCCTTACTCATAAGTCTAACTTAGGTTGTTGCAAGATTGCACTTAATGCATTCCTAATGTAGCAGAACTTTTAATGGGATAGAACCCGTGTATTTTCTCAATCTTTTACAACCCATGTTGATGGGTTAGGTACAACATATTAGATTGACTAGATGCTCACCCCACAACCTTGCAGTGTATGTATCATTACACCAACTACAGAAGACTAACTTATGGGAAACATACTGCATGCCTAATGTCAAGACTACGCTAAGAATCAAACAAGACATTCAAAACTTTACAGCGAGCATCGCTGCTCTAACCAAACACTACAATCAGTCGTTGGATAAATAGCAAATCTATAACTGCTAAAAAATTAGGAGCAAAAATTAGAAAAAAGTGTTTTATAGCAATCTATTCATAAAAACCCACAAACCAATTCATCTAACGTCATAGTCGTATTGACAAATACTTTCATGCGTTTTAACAATGCAAATGCCTTCTCTATTGAATTAGTATTATTTATCATGAGTATTTTCTCCTATATTATTAAAAGCTCTAACACCTT
>CALFDA010000039.1 GCA_937950605.1 uncultured PS1 clade bacterium
GGCGAGGTTGAAATTTCGCAAAAATCAGGTGCAAAAATTAACACAAAAAACCTAATCATTGATAAGTCAAATGACAAAGAAATTTATAGCACCAAAGCAAAAGTGCATTACCGATCTGAGGGGGCAAACATTTATGCAACGGGTATGCAGTTGAATGTCAAAGAGCAAAAAATCAAACTAACAGGTGGTGTAACGGGGCATTATGAGTAAGTTAGGAATTTTATTTTTGTTGATTTTTCTTCCCGTATTATCCGCATTGTCTGTTGATAATAAAGAGCCTATTGATGTGCAAGCGCAAACTGTTGTTATTGATGAATCTCATGGGTTAAGTGTTTACACAGGCAATGCTAAATTAACCCAAGGTTTTTTAATGTTAAGTGCTGATGAAATACAAATCTTTAGTGCTAAACATTCTATTGTCAAGGTTATTGCTAGAGGCAACGAGAAAAAACTTGCACACTATAAACAAGATTCTTCTAATCAGTCAAACTTTATTGAAGCAAGTGCCTTAACCATTACTTATTTTGTTAATAAACAGATTGTTCGCCTCGAGGATAATGTGCATTTTGTTCGGGGTTTTGATTCATTTAGTGCTGGTATTTTGCACTATGACATTAAAAAAGACAAAATGATTTTCGACAAATCTAAAGATAATTCTCAACGTGTTAAGTTCAAAATCAAGTTATAAAGTAAAACCCTGCATCTTATGAAAAATACATTAATAAAAGTGCGGTTGTTGGTATAATTTTGCCCTTTTATATTACAGGATTAGATATGTCAAAATTAGTCCCCCCGCATGGTAGTAATACAATCAATGAGTTAGCATTGTCAGGCGGTGCTTTAGTGACAGAATTACAAAGAGCGCAATCATTACCAAAAATTATTTGTTCTTCCAGAGAGGAAGGCGACATTATTATGTTAGGTATTGGTGGTTTCAACCCGTTAGATGGTTTTATGGACAAAGCTGATTGGCAAGGTGTTTGCGATAATATGACAACATCAAGTGGTTTGTTTTGGCCGATTCCTATTACTTTATCTACTGATGATGAAGATATTAAAGCCGGAGATGAAGTGGCAATTGTGAGCGGAAAATCTAGCGATATTCTTGCAACAATGAAAATAACCCAGAAATATAGCATTGACAAAGACCATGAATGTGAAACTATTTATAAAACAACTGAAGATGCACATCCAGGTGTTATTATGGTTAAAGCACAAGGCAAATACAATCTTGCGGGCCCCATTAAAGTGCTATCAGATGGCGGATTTCCAAAGAAATTTGGCGATTTGTACATGACACCCAAGCAAACCCGTGCTTATTTTGACGACAAGGGCTGGAAAACAGTTGCAGCGTTCCAAACACGCAACCCAATGCATCGCTCACACGAATACCTAGCAAAGATTGCAGTAGAGATTTGCGATGGTGTGATGATTCATTCAGTATTAGGTGGGCTTAAAGCGGGCGATATTCCTGCTGATGTTCGTTCGCGGGCTATTTCAGTATTAATTGATAATTACTTTGTAGAAAATACAGTCTTACAATCTGGTTACCCATTAGATATGCGCTATGCTGGTCCAAGAGAGGCACTACTACATGCATTGTTTAGGCAAAATTATGGATGTTCACACCTAGTTGTTGGTCGTGATCATGCTGGTGTTGATGATTACTATGGTCCATTTGATGCGCACAATATCTTTGATGATATTCCAAAAGGTGCACTAATCACACAACCACTTAAAATTGATTGGACATTTTGGTGTCACGAGTGTGGAGGCATGTCTTCAATGAAAACATGTCCGCACAAGGCAGAAAGTCGCGTTTTGCTCTCTGGCACTAAGGTTCGTAAAATGCTTTCAGATGGTGAAGATTTGCCTATAGAGTTCACACGACCTGAGGTAGCCAAAATCCTACAAGATTATTATGCTGGTATTAAAGATGAGGATAAGGTAGAGATTAAACTAAGCGGACATTCTGCGAAGTAAAGATAAACTTACAAACAAATATTAGTATATAATTATCTGGTTGTTAAGCCCGAGACTTGATAATTTTTTAATGTAATTATACAACTGGTGATACAAACCTAAGGAGGAATGAGACTATGATTACCAACACACCAATCCACGATTTAGCAATAGCGGTCAATGGAATTTCCTATGAGACGATGCAAACCTATGTCATTGTGATGGTTGCGCTTGTTATTGTTATGACAATAGCTGATATGATACATAAAAAGAGTGCTAAATTTTTCTTTGAAAGTGCAAGTGCAGCAAAGAAAAATGCAGTAAAGTCTATCGACACTGGCGAGAAAATTGGTATCGCGGTTTCGACCGTTGCGGTAGATGTTGTTGCATCAGGCGAGTTCAAAAATCCAGTGCGTCGTATTGTACACTTGTTGACTATGTATGGCTTCATTTTATTTAATGCAGCAACTGCTGTTATGATTTTTAGCACGAATGGCGATAGTGCAGTTTGGACGATAATATGGCATGTCGGTGCAATCATGCTGGCAATTGGTAGCATTTGGTTTTGGTTTGTATTCAAGGTTGATGTTGCTTCTGAAGGTAATTCTCCATTTAATATTAGCATCAGAAGAGATGCGTTTAGTTTGTCATTAATGGCAACCTCTATTACTGCGTTAATTTGGTCTTATAGTGGCAATGCAATGGGCTGGGAGCTTGCATTAGTTGTTCTTTCTACTGCATCATTATTTGGTGGGGTTTATTGGTCTAAGTTCTCACATATGTTCTTTAAACCATTCGCTGCTTATGACAAACGTGTCAGGAAAGCAGATGGTTCTGCTGAAAACTTACCAACTATTACTCGTGATGAGCCCGAGCAACAGAAAAGACATTCTATGTCGTTGTTAGTAGACGCTCCAATGGACATGGGACTTGGCATTAAGCGTGAAGAGCCTAGACATTACTAAGAGCTGATATCTGCCAATTAATTTTTTAACTAAATAGAGAGGAAATAATATGCCAACTTTTGTATATATGACTCGTTGTGATGGTTGTGGACATTGTGTAGACATCTGCCCATCTGACATTATGCATATCGATAAGAGATATCGTCGTGCAATGAATATTGAACCTAACATGTGTTGGGAATGTTATTCATGCGTTAAAGCATGTCCGCACCAAGCGATTGATGTCCGTGGTTATGCAGACTTTGCACCACTAGGTCATAGCGTGCGTGTAATTCGTGACGAGGAAAAAGGCACGATTGCATGGAAAATTAAATTTAGAAATGGTAATGAGAAGAATTTCTTGTCTCCAATCACTACTCAACCGTGGGGATCAAAGATTCCTAATTTCAGGAACATAGCGCAGCCTAGCGAAGAAATGCGCAACTCTCAGTTATTAGCGTTTGAACCAAAATCAATTCGTTTAGATGATGGTGGTTTAAGTACATTAGAGTCTAACGGTTTAGAACTTAAAGAAGGAGTGTATTACTAATGGGTTATAAAACAATTATTGAAGACAACATTGATATTTTGGTTGTCGGTGCTGGTTTAGGTGGTTCGGGTGCAGGTTATGAAGCTAGATACTGGGGTCGTGATAAGAAAATTGTTATTGCTGAAAAAGCAAACATTGATCGTTCTGGTGCAGTGGCGCAAGGTTTGTATGCGATCAACTGTTATATGGGTACGCGTTGGGGTGAGAATAACCCAGAAGACCATGTGCGTTACGCACGTATTGACTTGATGGGCATGGTTCGTGAAGATTTGGCTTTTGATATGGCTCGTCATGTTGATTCTGCAGTGCATAATTTTGAGGAATGGGGTCTACCATTGATGAAGCATCCTGAAAAAGGTTCTTATATGCGTGAAGGTCGTTGGCAGATTATGATTCATGGTGAGTCATATAAGCCTATCGTTGCTGAAGCCGCCAAAGTAAATGCTGATAAAACATTTAATCGTATTATGGTTACCCACTTGTTGATGGATGATGCAAAAGCAAATCGTGTTGCTGGTGCTGTTGGTTTTAATGTACGTACAGGCAACTACCACGTTTTTAAATCTAAGACAGTGATTGTTGGTGCTGGTGGTGCGTCTAACATCTTTAAGCCACGTTCAGTAGGAGAGGGTGCGGGTCGTGTCTGGTATGCTCCATGGTCATCGGGTTCTGCTTATGCGTTATTGATTGAAGCAGGTGCTAAGATGACACAAATGGAAAACCGTATCGTTCTTGCACGTTTCAAAGATGGTTATGGTCCAGTTGGTGCCTACTTCTTACATCTTAAAACTTACACACAGAACGCTTATGGCGAAGAGTATGAATCTAAGTGGTTTCCAGAATTAGAAAAAATGGTTGGTAAGGGTTATTTAGATGTGGAAGCCTCTCATAAGACACACAGACCTATTCCTACTTGTTTGCGTAACCATGCGTTTATTTCTGAAGTGAATGCAGGTCGTGGTCCAATTCACATGGTAACAGTGGAGGCCTTCCAAGACCCTCATTTAGAAGAAGTTGGTTGGGAGAACTTCTTGGGCATGACTGTCGGTCAAGCAGTATTATGGGCAGCAACAGATATTGACCCTAAATATACTAACCCTGAATTAACGACTTCTGAACCGTATGTAATGGGTTCGCATGCTACAGGTTGTGGCGCGTGGTGTTCAGGTCCAGAAGATATTTCTGGCAATATCCCTGAATATTTCTGGGGTTATAATCGTATGATGACTGTTGAAGGTTTGTTTGGCGCAGGTGATGCTGTTGGTGGTACGCCACACGCGTTTTCGTCAGGCTCGTTCACTGAAGGTCGTTTGTCTGCAAAAGCAGCTTGTCAATATATTGATGATGGTAAAGCAGAAGGTATTACAGTTTCTGAGGAGCAAATTGCTAAGCGTAAAGAAGAAATTTATAAGCCTTTGGAAACTTATACAGTTGGTCGTAATGAGATTGTTGGTGGTACTGTATCTCCAAATTATATATTACCAATGCCTGGCTTACAGCGTTTACAAAAGTTAATGGATGAATATGCTGGTGGTGCGACAGCGAATTACATGACTAATGATAAACTTCTTAATATAGGACTAAAAAAGATTAAGATTCTGGAAGAGGATTTAGAAAAAGTTGCCGCGGAAGATATTCACCAGTTGCTACGTGCGTGGGAGCTTAAACATCGTCATCGTACTTCTGAGTGTGTTATCCATCATACTTTGTTTCGTGAAGAAACCCGTTGGCCTGGTTACTATTATCGCGGTGATGTGATGAAGGTTGATGATGAAAATTGGCATGTTCTTACAACCTCTCATCGTGACCTCAACACAGGTGAATACACAATGGAAAAACAACCGCTGTATCATCTGGTTGATAAAGACGAGGAGCAGAAACCTGATTAATAGAAAAAAAATCCTTTGTTAAAACTGATAAAAAAACCAACATTTATGTTGGTTTTTTTATTGCCTAAAAGAAATTCTTCTATCACTATAAGGAGTTTTATGCAATAATTTTTAACTTAATAACGGAGATAAGAAAAATGATGAGTAAAGATACACGGATTATCTTGGAACTACAAAAAGACATGGAAAGGATAGAGACGGGAATATCGTTTAGAGCGGGTCAAAACTACAGTATTGAAGAATGAGGAAAGAGTTTTTTGAGATTTATAACTCTAGAGTCAAAGATGAGTTTTAAATGGGATTTTAAGTTATGCGCGGGGATATGGTTGTCTTTCATTGGAAAAAGCGTACTGTACGGCATAGACGTAGACAAAGAAGAGGCATGGATGTCACTGGAGGATGTTGCAACAAAAAGCGGCAAAGGTGAGTTATTGATGTTTGGTGTTTTATCCAAAGCAGATGCCCGCGCGGCAAAAGTTTATTGGTAAAAGCATAACTGAAGAGACTTTAAAGTTTGCATTAAAGTACTAAAGTCCAATTAAAAAAACGTGTTTTTGGCAACAATCAAAAACAATAATTATGCTTGGCAAAAACTAGGACTTAGAAAATATTAAAGTTTTTAATAGTGCATCGTGAAAGAGTATTTTTTTATTGCTGATTTTAATATCAATCACGTTAAAGTTACAGGTATGCATAATTTTACGTTTCACTAAGAAATAGTTGAACCTAATTCCTTATAAAAACCACAAAAACGCATACATCATAAAAATAAAACATAAACCAAAATTAACAGTTTTTAGTTGAATTTGAACTCTATCTTGTGTATTTTTCACTTAAAAATTAATTTATGAAACAGCCCTGTAAATAAGTATGTTAAGAAAGAGCTTAAATTATCAAACATCACAAATAGCGTTTGAATCAGGTATTATTGCCCAGCGTAGGGTTGTGCATTAGAATTTAGGAGGTATAGGAAAGGTGAGTCAGGTTTATAATTTTAGTGCAGGTCCTGCTATGTTGCCAAAGCAGGTATTACAGTTAATGCAACAGGAGTTGTTAGAATATAACAAGGCTAGGGCATCGGTGATGGAAATTTCCCATCGTGGTGCGGATTTTATGGAGCTAGCACAAAAATCCGAGCAAGATTTACGTGATTTGATGAATATTCCCGATAATTATAAAGTTTTGTTTATGCAGGGCGGCGCATCAGCACAGTTTTCCATGGTTCCAATTAATTTATTAAGAGGTAAAACAATTGCAAATTATGCACATACTGGGCATTGGTCAAAAAAGGCAATTGCTGAAGCTCAGCGTTATTGTGATGTTAATATTTGCACAGATAGTTTGGAAAATCAATACACTAATATTGAAGATTTTGATAGTTGGAAAATTAACCAAAGTGGGGCATATTTGCACTATACACCGAATGAAACCATCGCTGGTTTAGAGTTTGATTACGTACCAGAGGTGGATATGCCGTTGGTGGCAGATATGTCATCGACAATTTTATCGCGCGAGGTTGATGTGTCAAAATATGGGGTAATTTATGCAGGTGCACAAAAAAACATTGGTATCTCAGGTTTAACCATTGTGATTGTTGAACAAAGCCTGATTGGACATGTCGTTGCCAATCAGCCGATTTTATTTGATTATGCAACGCAAGCGAATAATGATTCTATGTATAACACACCATCAACTTATCCATGGTATGTTGCGAGTCGTATATTTGAATGGCTAAAAGACCAAGGCGGTGTACCAGCGATGGCAAAAATTAATGCACAAAAAGCCAAAACGCTTTATCAAGCGATTGATGAATCTGATTTTTACTCAAATCCTGTGGCAAAAAAATATCGTTCTTGGATGAATGTACCGTTTTTATTGGCAAATGAGGATTTGAACTCTTTATTTTTACAAAAAGCGGCTGAAAATAATTTGATTACTCTAAAGGGACATCGCTCTGTGGGGGGTATGCGTGCAAGTATTTATAATGCTATGCCACAGGAAGGTGTTGATGTTTTAGTTAGATTTATGCAAGATTTTGAGAAAGAGAATGGATAATGACGAAAATTCAAACACTTAACAATATATCGGTTGTTGGTTTAGAAAAATTATCAAGAGATAATTACGAGATTAGCTCGGAAATGATAAACCCTGACGCTATTTTAGTGCGTAGTGCCAAAATGCATGATTTAGAAATCGCTGATAATCTCAAAGCGGTTGGTCGCGCTGGTGCAGGAGTGAACAATATACCGCTAGATAAAATGAGCGAGCATGGCGTTGTTGTTTTTAATGCCCCAGGGGCAAATGCCAATGCCGTAAAAGAGTTAGTGTTATCGTCAATATTACTTGCTAGTCGCAATATTTGTCAGGCGTGGAGTTATGTGAATAATTTATCACTCGATAATTTAAAAACTGCGGTAGAAAATGGTAAAAAAAACTATGCAGGTTCAGAATTACCAAACAAAACTTTGGGTATTGTAGGTTTAGGCGCAATTGGTGTGCAAATTGCTAATACTGCGAGCGCGTTAGGCATGAAAGTTATCGGTTTTGACCCAAGTATTACTATTAAAAGTGCTTGGAAACTTTCATCAGAAGTAGAGCATGCGTTTAGTATTGATGAATTGTTTTCACGTAGTGATTTTGTGTCTTTTCATGTGCCTTTAGTTGAAAGCACGAAAAATCTTTTAAATAAAGAACGTATTAATTTATTACCAATGGGGGCAACTATTTTGAATTTTGCACGAGATGGTATTGTTGATGAAGATGCTTTAATTATTGCGCTTGAAGCGGGAAAAATTAAATATTA
This sequence comes from uncultured PS1 clade bacterium, assembly GCA_937950605.1. Classification (GTDB taxonomy): domain Bacteria; phylum Pseudomonadota; class Gammaproteobacteria; order PS1; family Pseudothioglobaceae; genus Thiodubiliella. The sequence goes on from CALFDA010000039.1 coordinate 8,149, forward strand.
TGTAACAGATTTTCCAGTTGATGATAAAAAAAATCATGATAAAGTAATCGCTTTGCCGCATTTGGGCGCATCAACTGCAGAGGCAGAAGATAACTGTGCAATTATGGTAGTAAATCAAATAAAAGATTATCTTGAAAATGGCAACATTGTAAATTCAGTCAATTTTCCAGAGGCAAAAATGCCAAGGACGGTCGGTTTTCGCCTAACCATAGCACATAAAAATATCCCTAATATGGTGGGTCAAATTTCAACTATATTAGCCGATGCGGGTGTCAACATTGTTGATATGCTAAACAAATCCAGAGAAGAAGTTGCTTATACTTTAGTTGATATAGAAACCGAGGTTCATGATGCGGTGGTTGATAGTTTAAAACAAGTTGAAGGAATCCTAAAAGTAAGGGTTTTGTAATAATAAAAAATGGACGAAGAACTGGCAAAATTAAGGCTTGAAATTGATGCACTAGATAAAAAGATTCAATCACTGATTGGCGAGCGTGCTCAGCTTGCATCGGCTGTTGCAGAAGTTAAAAGAGCGACGAAAAACAACAACGGTTTTTATCGTCCAGAGCGTGAAGTTCAGGTATTGCGTAATATTATTAATCGCAATGATAATTTGATTAAAGACAAAGATATGGCGCATATCTTTCGCGAGATTATGTCAGCTTGTCTTGCGCTTGAGCAGGGTATTAGTGTTGCTTATCTTGGACCTGAAGGCACTTTTACGCAAGAAGCTGCACTCAAACACTTTGGACATGCAATATCAACTTTGGATTGTGCTAGCATTAGCGAGATTTTTCAAGAAGTAGAAAAAGGCAATGCTAATTATGGGATTGTGCCTATTGAAAATTCTTCTAATGGAGTGATTGGCGCAAGCATTGATATGCTTTATTCTCAAGATCTAAAAATTTGTGGTGAGGTTGAAATTGCAATACATCATCAACTGATGATGGCAAATCAATCCAGAACTATTAAAGTGATTTATGCACACCAGCAGGCATTTGATCAGTGTGGGCGTTGGCTACAAAATCATTATCCAAAAGCACAGCTTAGGGCTGTAGCATCAAATGCGCTAGCAGCAAGACTAGTCAAAGACGAGCCTAATGCTGCAGCCATTGCCGCGGAGGCAGCGTTGGACTTATATAATTTAGAGCGTGTTGCCAAAAATATCGAAGATAAAACGGGCAATGTTACACGCTTTTTAGTGCTAGGCAAAGAAGACATTGCACCTTCGGACAAAGATAAAACTTCTTTGTTGGTGGTTGCTAAACATGAAGCAGGCACATTATTCGATTTGTTATCGCCTTTCAAGGAGCAAAATATCAACATATTGCAACTTGTGCGTCATCCTATATCTGGAGTGAAGTGGGAGTATTTATTCTTAATTGATATTGAAGGTCATCGTCAACAAAAACACATATACAACGCCTTAGAGCAGGTTGGTAAAAAAGCGTTGAAAATGAATATTTTAGGTTCTTACCCTGTTGCAGTTTTGTAAATAACTTATGCACATCTGTGAGTCTATACTTTCCCTAAACTGCTATCAAGCTGGTAAACCAATTAGCGAATTAAAGCGTGAATTAGGTTTAGATAGGGCGATAAAACTTGCCAGCAATGAAAATCCTTTGCCAATTAGCAATAAGGTGCGCGCAGCAATTGAGCAAGCAATGTGCGAAATAGGTAGATATCCTGATAGCAATGGTTTTGAACTAAAACAGGCAATCTCCAAGCATTTATCGGTATCGGCTGAGCAAATTACCTTGGGTAACGGTTCTAACGATGTCCTAGAATTATTAGCTAGGATAAGCGTGTGTTGTGCAAGTGATGAGGTAATTTTTTCTCAGTATGCTTTTGTGGTTTATCCTTTAGTTACTAAGGCATTAGGTGCTAAAGCTGTAGTAACGCCTGCTAAAGACTTTGGTCATGACTTAGATGCAATGCGTCTAGCAATAACGCATAAGACTAGGTTAATTTTTATCGCCAATCCCAATAATCCGACAGGCACATTGTTAGAAGCAACAAAGATTTATAAATTTTTGCTACAAGTGCCGCGCTCGGTTATTGTGGTTTTGGACCAAGCTTATATTGAATATTTAGATGATGAAGACCATGCGATGGCTTGGTTGCAAGAATTTGATAATTTAGTGGTTACCCGCACTTTTTCTAAGGCGTATGGTTTAGCAGGATTGAGGGTTGGCTATGCACTATCAAACCCTGAGATTGCTGATTATTTAAACCGTGTTCGCCAGCCTTTTAATGTCAATCATATTGCACAAAGTGCGGCGATTGCCGCCCTAGAAGATAAGGATTTTTTGCACCAATCTGTTATATCAAATAAACAAGGTTTGGTGCAACTTGCTAGCGGGTTTGAAGCCTTAAGATTGTCTTATATTCCATCATCGGCAAATTTTATTGCTGTAAAAGTGGACAATCCAAGTGCTATCTATCAAGCTTTATTAAAAAAAGGTTTTATTGTGCGTCCTGTAGAAATGCAAGGTTATTTGAGAGTTTCGGTTGGCACAAAAAATGAAAATCAAGCGTTTTTTAGCGCGCTAAAATCTGTTTTATGAATAAAATATGTATTATCGGTGTTGGATTAATTGGCGGGTCGTTCGCGCTTGGATTAAAGCGTGATGCTAAAACAAAACTCGAGAAAACTAATATTATTGGCTTTGGCAGAAATGAGGCTAATTTGCAACAAGCACAATCCTTGGGCGTGATTGATGCTTATAGTTTGGATATTGAACAAGCCATGTTCGGCGTGGATTTTGTGCTAATTGCCACACCTGTTGATAGTTTCAAAGCAATTTTTGAAATGATTAAACCCCATATTGATGACCATGTTGTTATTTCCGATGTGGGTAGTACCAAAGGCAGCATAATTGCCAGCGCCAAAGAAGTATTTGGTGTTGTGCCCACAAATTTTATTCCAGCACACCCAATTGCTGGTAAAGAAAAAAATGGGGTTGTGTCGGCAGATGCTAATTTATTTCACGATAAACGCGTTATTCTTACCCCTGCAGATAATGCTAATAAACCAGCAATTAAGCGTGTGCGTAATTATTGGCAAGCACTAGGTGCAAAAGTAGAAATTATGAATGACAAAATACACGATGATTTATTAGCAATGACTTCACACTTACCGCATATATTGGCATTTTCACTAATGAATTACTTGATTGAAAATAATTCAAAAGCATTAAATTACGCCGCAGGTGGTTTTAAAGACTTTTCACGTATAGCCTCATCTAATAGCACAATGTGGTGCGATATTTGCATTAACAATGCTGATGAAATTATTAAACATATTGCAGGGTTTCAGCAAGGTTTGGATAAGTTATCAGATTTGATTAAAGACAACAAAACACAAGAGATAGCGCAATTATTTGCCAAAGCAAGAAATGTCAGAGATGATTGGGTGAATACTCTATGAGTAAATTTATTGCTCGACCTAGCAAAGAATTGTCTAGTAGATTAAAAGTACCAGGGGATAAATCTATCTCGCATCGTAGTATTATGCTCGGTTCATTAGCACATGGCATAACTAAGGTTGATGGTCTTTTGCAAGGTGAAGATGTTTTGGCTACGCTTCAAGCTTTTAAAAAAATGGGGGTTAAAATTGAGCGTGATAACAATCAAGTTAGCATTCACGGTGTTGGTTTGTATGGACTCAAACAGCCTAGTTCTGCACTTGATTTAGGTAATTCTGGAACTTCTATGCGTCTAATGTCTGGGATTTTAGCGGCACAGAATTTTGATAGTGAACTCGTTGGCGATGCATCTCTTTCTAAGCGACCAATGGATAGAGTGATTAAACCATTAACCCAAATGGGTGCGGTGATTCAAAGTAAAGGAGGTAAGCCACCACTAAAAATTAAAGGTGCTCAATCACTTAATGGAATTGATTATGATTTGCCAGTGGCATCAGCACAAGTAAAATCTTGCGTGTTGTTAGCGGGTTTGTATGCACAAGGCAAGACATGTATCACCGAGATAGCAACCACACGTGACCATACTGAGAGAATGCTTAAAGGTTTTGGCTATTACATCGAAGCAAAGAATAACAAAATTTGTCTAACTGCTGGAAATAACTTAACCGCAACAAATATTCAAGTGCCAAGTGATATATCCTCAGCTGCGTTTTTTATGGTAGCAGCTACCATTGCGATAGATGCGGATATAATCCTCGAAGGTGTAAATATCAATCCAACGCGCACAGGTGTTATTGACATTTTGCAACTCATGGGTGCCAAGATAACTTTGACAAATACACATGAGGTTGGTGGCGAATTATTAGCTGATATTCGTGTTCAATCATCGCGATTAAAGGGCATTCATATTCCGATAGAATTAGTAGCACTGGCAATTGATGAGTTTCCAGTAATATTTATTGCTGCAAGTTGTGCACAGGGCGAGACACTATTAACGGGGGCAAGAGAGTTACGCGTTAAGGAAAGTGACCGCATTCAAGCCATGGCAGATGGTTTAAGTATTTTGGGTATTCAAAATGAAGTATTAGCAGATGGTATTAAAATTCAAGGTGGTAGTTTTCACAAACCAAAAGATATTATTGAATCGCATCATGACCATCGTATTGCAATGTCTTTTGCCATCGCATCGCTTAGGTGTAAGTATGATATTGAGATAAACGATGTAGATAATGTTAAGACTTCGTTTCCAAATTTTGTTGATTTAGCTAATTCTGCAGGCATGAATCTTATACAGGTTTAAACCAAGTTTGTTGCAAAAATTAATCATTGTTTAATTTTGCAATAGGTTTTTATTTATTAAATAAATCTGATGTTTTTGCATCGGGCGCGCTTAAGCCTAAATGATGGTAGGCTAAATTAGTGGCACCACGTCCACGTGGCGTACGCATAATAAAGCCTTGTTGAATGAGATATGGTTCTATCATGTCCTCTAACGTGGTTCGTTCTTCGCTAATAGCTGTTGATAGTGTATCTAAGCCAACTGGTCCGCCGCCAAATTTTTGGATTATGGTATATAAATATTCTCTATCCAATTCTTCTAAACCCAAGGCATCAACTTTGAGTGTGGTTAAAGCTTCGTTAGCAATGCTTTGATGAATAACGCCATTGGTTTTAACATCGGCAAAATCACGCACCCGACGCAATAAACGGTTGGCAATTCTTGGCGTGCCACGTGCGCGTTTGGCGATTTCCAATGCACCATTTGATTGTATTTGAATACCTAAAATATTTGCAGAGCGTGTAACAATTTTTTGTAAATCTTCGATTGCATAAAACGCTAAACGTTGGACAATGCCAAATCTGTCTCTAAGTGGTGAGGTTAGCATTCCCGCTCGTGTAGTCGCACCTACTAGAGTAAAAGGCGGTAAATCAAGTTGCACAGAGTGCGCAGCTACTCCTTCGCCAACCATAATGTCAAGTTTAAAATCTTCTAATGCGGGGTATAGAATTTCCTCAACTACAGGGTTTAGGCGATGAATCTCATCAATAAACAATACATCGTAAGGCTCAAGTTTGGTGAGTATGGCTGCTAAATCCCCCGAGCGCTCTAATACAGGACCAGAACTTTGTTTAAAGCCTGCACCCATTTGATTGGCAATGACGTTTGCTAGAGTGGTTTTTCCCAATCCTGGCGGACCATAAATCAGCGAATGATCAAGTGCATCTTTACGCTTTTTGGCTGCTTCAATGAATAATGACATTTGCGATTTAACATCTTTCTGCCCGATGTATTCGTTTAATAAGGTAGGGCGCACCGAAACCATAACAATATCTTCGTTGCCTTGTGTATGCCCATCAACCAAAGAATCTTCTTCTATCATAAACTTATTTTAACCGATTAATTTTTTTTGCCATATGGGTTTGATTTTAATATGTTTGCTCGAGCGATTTAAATGGATAATTTTTTTAAATTGGACAGATAATGCCATTGAAATTTGCAAATCTTGTTTATTATGTTAAAACTGTGTGTAAATGTGGAACCCTTAGCATATCAATGGGGAAAATCCAATTATTTGTACGTGTCCGTAAATATTAGAGACCTAGTTTTTTCTGCCGATAAACCCTAAGAGGTTTATTTGCTTTTTAATTGATAGAACTAAGGTGAATCTGTAAACATTAATTGTTTTGTACACACCTTTACGAAATCAACCTCAAATCTGCCATTTCATTATTATTGCGCTTATGCCACTTCGTCTTTGCATTGACTAGGTACTTGAAATAAGTTTTTGTCTGGATTGGTTTTGTTAGGGTTGAACAAGAGGATAAAAGGCTAAATATCAATAAGGTAAAATTTTTCGTGGGTGTGTATTTTATGCCGCTAGGGTATAATCTGGCGTTTAGTTTTTTGTGTTTATTGCCATACTTAAGTATGTCTAACATTGCTATTTTAAGCGTTAACCACAGAATTGCACCTATTGAGGTGCGTGAAAGAGTTGCATTTTCAGCAAATGAATTGCCTAGTGCTTTAAAACAATGTAGCAATGTTCAAGGTATTGAATCTTGTGTGATTCTTTCTACTTGCAATCGCTGTGAGATTTATGGTGTGGTTAATGGCGATAACGCCCAAGAAATACTTAGCAATTATCTTGCAAATGCTCATAACATTGATAGATTGTCGTTAGACCCATATCTGATTTACTTTGAAGGTAATGAGGCACTTCAGCATATCTCTAGGGTAGCAACTGGACTAGATTCTTTGGTATTAGGTGAACCACAAATTTTAGGACAACTCAAAGACTCTTATCACTTGGCTAAAGCAACAGGAACGCTAAATAAATTATTAGAAAAGCTTTTTCAGCATGCTTTTTCCACTGCTAAAAAAGTTAGAACTGATACCCAAATTGGTGCATCTGCGGTGTCGGTTGCTTATTGTGCAGTCAAACTCAGTGAGAAAATTTTTACTGATTTAACCAAGCAAACTGTGATGCTAATTGGTGCAGGTGAGATGATTGAATTATGCGCTCAACATCTTAATCAACAAGGGGTTAATAAAATCATTGTGGCTAATAGAACAGTCGAAAATGCTAAAAAAATTGCCGACTTGCACAATGCGCGTGCTATTAGCCTCAAGCAATTCTCATCTGTGGTGCATGAAGCAGATATTATTATTTCTTCAACTGCTGCTAGTGTGCCAATTATTGGCAAGGGTTTGATTGAAAGCACACTTAAACTACGCAAACATAAACCTATATTTATGCTTGATATTGCCATTCCTAGAGATATTGAGCCAGAGGTTGCACAACTAGATGATGTGTTTTTATATACGATTGATGATTTGCAACAAGTTGTTGACGAAAATTTCGATAATCGCAACAAAGAAAAAATACTAGCCGAAGAGATTATTGTTAATGAAAATAAAAAATTCGCCAATTGGGTAGCATCGCTGCCTAATGAGGAGGTGATTCAAATTTATCGAAAAAACGCCTATCAGATAAAAGATAAGGCTATTGAATTAGCACTCAAAAAGCTTAAAAATGGGGGTGATGCACAAGCAATTATCGCCCAACTAGGCAATCAACTCACCAATAAACTATTGCACATGCCTTTTAGCAACATCAAGCAAGTTAGTCCCAATCAACTTAGTCAATGTGGGGCTTGTATTCCCAAAAACAACAAAACCTAAAAAGTTATGAACGCTTCGCTGATTGCCAAACTTGAACAACTATCAATGCGATTTGAAGAAGTTGCCATATTATTAAGCGACCCCGATATTGCTACAAACCAAATTAAATTTCGTGAACTTTCTATTGAATATGCACAACTTAAACCTGTGGTTGAGCAGTTTAATGAATATTTAGTTGCACAAGCTGATATTGAAGACGCTAAAGCCATGTTGTTAGAAGATGACGACGAAATGCGTGCTATGGCAAAAGAGGAAATTGCCTTAGGTAAGGCTAAATTAGCACAGCTTGAATTAGCCCTTAGAAAATCGTTATTACCCAAAGACCCAAACGATTCGCGTAATATTATTATTGAAATTCGTGCAGGCACAGGGGGTGATGAAGCCTCGATTTTTTCTGGAGATTTATTTAAAATGTATGCCCGTTATGTTGAAAAACAAAAATGGCAAATAGAAGTCATGAGCTCTAGTGCAGGCGAACACGGAGGTTTTAAGGAGATTATTGCGCGTATTAGCGGGATTAATGTGTATTCAAAACTAAAATTTGAATCAGGCGCACACCGCGTACAACGTGTACCAGAAACCGAATCCCAAGGTCGTGTGCATACTTCAGCTTGCACAGTTGCCATTATGCCAGAGGTAAAAAATATTGAAGAAATCAACATCAGCATCAATGATGTGCGTGTTGATACTTTTAGAGCCTCTGGTGCAGGTGGTCAGCATGTAAACAAAACCGATTCTGCTGTGCGTGTTACCCATCTTCCAACAGGCACAGTGGTTGAATGCCAAGATGCCCGCTCACAGCACAAAAATAAAGCACAAGCAATGTCAGTATTGGCATCTCGCATTTTAGATGCACAACAACAAGCACAACAACAAGAGCAAGCCTCAAAGCGCAAAAACTTAGTAGGTAGTGGCGATCGTTCTGAGCGTATTCGCACCTATAATTACCCGCAAGCTCGTATTACTGACCATCGCATTAATCTAACACTTTACAAATTAGCAGAAATTATGGAAGGCGATTTAGAATCGATAATTGAGCCACTAATTGTTGAACAGCAAACTAATCAACTAAGCGAACTCAATGAAATGATAAACTAATAGTTAGTGATTGTTTTTAAACTGCGATAAAACAAACAAACATCCTAGCACAAGCACAATCGCTGGGGTCGTACTTATATCATAGTATATTGAGCTATTGAGTCCGATAAAAACCGCAATCATTGAGACAACAATAGAAAGAAAAACCATTTGTGTTGGACTTTTGGCAAACGTTTTAGCGATTGCTGGAGGAATAATAAGCAATGAGGTAATTAGTAAAACCCCCACAATTTGCACTGAAACCGAAACAGTCAATGCAACCATCAACATAAACAACAACTGATGCATTAAACGATTCACCCCATTTGCCACCGCTAATGCTTCATTAAGCGTTAATAATAATAAGCGTTGCCAAAAAATACTCAGCAACACACCAACTAAAACAAGGATAGTATAAATCCAGACAATGTCTTGGTTGCTAATTGACAAAACATCACCAAACAGCAACGAAAAATAATCAACATTCGTAGCACCTACCAACCCCAAAACCACAATACCTAATGATAATGCAATATGCGAAAAAATACCTAAAATAGCATCATTTGATAAAAAGTCTTTTTGTTGCAAGATAACAATTAAAACAGCATACAATATACTCACGACAATCAAACTAATGTGTATGTTTAAGCCACTCGCCAAACCTAATGATGCGCCAAGCAATGCCGAGTGCGAAATAGATTCGGAAAAATAACTCATTCGTCTCCAAATTATGAAGCAACCCAAAGCCCCTGTGATAACTGAAATACCAATAGCGGATAAAAGTGCTCTAACGATAAAATCTTCCATCTTTACAACCCAAAAATAATATTTTTAACTTTTAACGCGTATTTTTCTTGTCTATAAGGTAATTTTAAAATCTGATGAAATATAGAAAATCTATGTGATTGATAACTTAATTGTTGCACAAAGGCAAAAACCTAGTTAAAAAAAATTATTGGCAATTTTTACACAATCCATACAAATATAGACAATGATCGGTGAGTTGGTAGTTATATTTTTTAGCCACTTCATGCTGACGATTCTCTATTATGTCGTCTGTGAACTCTGCAATTTTCCCGCATTTTACACATACCAAATGATCATGATGTTCTGCGCTAGAAAGCTCAAATACGCTTTGCCCATCGTCAAATTTTAACTTGTTCACCATGCCAGAGGCTTCAAATTGCGTTAATACCCGATAAATGGTTGCCATTCCCACATCTTCGTTTTGCATAATTAATGCACGATAGATGTCTTCAGCACTCATATGGCGGTTATTACTCGTCTCTAAAATTTCTAAAATTTTAAGCCTTGGCAATGTTACCTTAAGTCCTGCACTTTTTAAATCTTGTGCGTCCATACACCTCCTTGAGGTAAAATTAGCGAACAAATGCCAATCATTTTAACTAAAAAATGGACAAATTAATCCTGATTACGTTTTTATCTTTATTTTTGAATGCTTGTTTTTTAACACCTTATAAGGCTGATATTAATCAAGGTTCGGTGTTAAGTCGTTCTGACATCAATCAGTTAAAAATTGGTATGTCAAAAAAACAAGTGCAAAATATTATCGGACCGCCTAGTGTGATAGACCCATTTCACAATCATCAATGGGATTATATTAATTATTCAACGATGGGTTCTGGTGAAGTTATTCGCTACCGCTTGATATTGACATTTGCCCAAGATAAACTGCTTAATATTGATAATAGTGCTATTGATAGCTTGCCAACTGATGAGAAAGATGGGCAAGATGAGAAAGATGGGCAAGAAGCATTGGAACACACACAAAACACTCAGGAACACCCTAAACCATAAACCTCAGCAAATTGTGTCATTGCTTACACTCAATAATATAAGCTGTCAAAAGGGATACAATCTATTATTTGATAACCTATCATTAATTATTAATTCTGGCGATATTTTGCGTATTACGGGTACCAATGGTAGTGGCAAAACTTCATTATTAAAAATTTTAGCTGGGCTCAACACATCAGAAACAGGCACTATTTATTTAGATGATTATGCTGTTAAATCAGAAGAATATCAGCAAGAAATTTTTTATTTAGGTCATTTAGGCTCCTTAGTTTATGAATTAAGTTGCCTTGAAAACCTTAAATATTTAATGGCACTTAGTCAATCAGTTGACGAACCAACATTAATCAATGCACTTGCTCATCTAGGATTACAGGGTTATGAACATGAATATTGTTTCAAATTATCAGCAGGACAAAAACGCCGCGTTATTTTGGCAGGATTATTTATTTCTAATGCCAAAGTTTGGTTATTAGATGAACCATTTACCGCCCTTGATTCTCAAGGCATTAAAATTGTTGAACTATGCATTCAACAACACCGCCAACAAGGGGGGATTTGTCTATTTACCACGCACCAAGATTCAGCGTTAAAAAACCAAAAGATACTAGCGTTATGAACATCTATTTGCAAACATTAAAACGCGATTTGAATATAGCGATTCACAATCCATCAAGTGTGTTGAATTCTTTGTTATTTTTTGTGATTTCTGTATCGCTTTTCCCTTTAGCAATTAGTCCAGAAGCCACAACTCTTGCACAAATTGCTGGGGGCATTATTTGGGTAAGTAGTATGCTGTGCGTGTTATTATCCTTAAACACCCTGTTTTATCACGACTTTGAAAATGGCATGCTTGAGCAAATGCTAATTTCTCATCACTCATTGCCTTTGCTTATTTTGTCGAAAATTGCCGCTCATTGGATATTAACGGGCATTCCTATTATTTTGTTATCCCCTTTATTAGGTTTATTTTTGTTCTTGGATAATGAAGGAATCAAAATATTGATGTTCACCTTGCTACTTGCCACGCCAAGCCTTAGTTTAATTGGTGCGATTGGTGCCTCGCTGATTATCGGCATTAAAAACGCGGGAATGTTGTTGTCTTTGTTGATATTACCGCTTTATATACCTGTGTTAATTTTTGCATCATCTGCGGTTTCTCAAGCATCTGTTGGGCTAGATGTTAATGCTCAACTGTATTTTTTATCCGCAATTTTAGTATTAAGTTTAATGCTAGCACCATTTGTAAGTAGTATGGCGCTAAAAATAAGTTTAGAATAAATAAAAACACAGTTTTTGCCAATTTACCTACAAGGATAGAACAAAATAAATCGGGTTTTATCCAAATGGTTTTTTGCTAATTTTTTTAAGGTTTTTAGCATAAAACTAGCACATAATAATTTACTAATAAGTGTTTTAACATCTAGCACAACAAAAATAAATTTAGCCAGTTAATTCACGCATCAACAATCTGGTTGTTTTTAAGAATTATGCAAATACAACACTGGTAAAATCCGTGAAAATTAAATAGATATATGTTCATATTTACACCTTAAGCCCTCAATATAGGAGAATAAGATGGTTTTTACTTCTGAGTCCGTCTCTGCAGGACATCCTGACAAAGTTTGCGACCAAATATCTGATGCAATATTAGACAATATTTTAGCGCAAGATAAAAATGCACGTGTTGCTTGTGAGGCTTTGGTTAAAGGTAATGATGTGGTGTTAGCGGGTGAAATTACAACTAATGCAAGCATTTATTATGAAAAAATTGTACGCGACACAATTAATAGTATCGGCTACACCAAAGCCGAATATGGTTTTACTGGAGATGGTTGCAAAATCACCAACTTAATTGGCGAGCAATCAAGAGAAATTGCTATGGGTGTAGATGAGTTTGATAATCATGAACAGGGTGCAGGCGACCAAGGTTTGATGTTTGGTTATGCATGCAATGAAACCGATGTTTTAATGCCAGCACCCATTACTTATGCCCATCGTTTGGTGAAACGTCAAGCGGACTTAATGTTGAGCGGAAAATTGTTATGGTTGCGCCCTGATGCTAAATCGCAGGTTTCTTGTGTTTATCAAAAAGAAAAAGTCATTGGCATTGATGCGGTAGTTTTATCTATTCAGCACGATGGGGGAATTTCTCAAAAGCAACTTAAAGAGGCGGCAATGGAAGAAATTATAAAACCTATTTTGCCTGCGTATTTGCTTAGTGATAAAACACAATATCATATTAATCCAACTGGCGTATTTGAGACTGGCGGTCCCGTTGGCGATGCGGGGCTAACAGGGCGCAAAATTATTGTCGATACTTATGGCGGTATGGCGCGTCATGGCGGTGGTGCATTTTCGGGCAAAGATCCTTCAAAAGTTGATAGAAGTGCGGCTTATGTAATGCGTTATGTTGCAAAAAATATTGTGGCTAAGGGTTTAGCGCACAAATGCGAAGTGCAAGTATCTTATGCAATCGGTGTTGCCAAACCAACATCTATTAATATTGAAACTTTTGGCACAGCAAAAGTCCCAATGGCAAAAATTGAAAAATTTGTGAACGAAAACTTTGATTTGCGCCCTAAAAGTTTGATTGATATGCTTGATTTAAAACGTCCTATCTATCAACAAACGGCTACTTACGGGCATTTTGGCAGAACAGAAGACGACATAAGTTGGGAAAAAACACCCTTTAAATAAGTCGTACAACATCAACGCTGTTTATTAGATGAGATGCGCCACCCAAAAATCAATGTTATCAACTACCTTGATAAAGTTGTTTTTGTCAAACTTTAAACGCTTAGTTTTTATTTTTTAAGCAAATTTATCTAATTTAGAATCTTGTTTTTATTTTTCAATCAAACTTAAATATTTTGCAATTTGATTTTCGGGCAAAAATTCATCTTTTAAATCTGTTTTGTATTTATTTGGTGTTTGCACCGCATCGGCTATTTTGTTGGCTAGTGCATCAATATCGCCAACGGGTGTGAGGTTATTTTTAGGTAGAATTTCTGCTGGTCCTGATTGACAATCAGTGCTAATAACTGGCGTACCTAGTGCTAATGCCTCTGTTATAACAAGTCCGAATCCTTCAAAATCTGATGACAAAACCATGAGTTTTGCATTTTTTATAAATGGGTAAGGATTAGTTTGAAACCCCATAAAAATCACTTTTTTCTCAAGTCCTAAATTATTTACCAAGTCCTTACATTGTTGTTTTAACTTGCCTTTGCCTATTAATAAAAGTGGATTATTTATGCCGCTTTGATGATATGCTTTAATCAAAATATCATGTCTTTTTTCTGGTGAAAATCTACCAGCATGCACTACATAATCCTTTTGCATTGGACAAAACCTCGTAGATTGTTGCTTAACAAAATCAACATCAGTAAAATTATGTATAACAATCGATGGGTAAGGACTGTTAAATGTCTTATCAAAATCACGCTTAACACCATCAGAAACGCACACAACTGGTTTTTTGTTGTATATGTTTTTTAATCTAGTATTTAGTGATTTATATTCCTTGCTCATGGCGCTGTGTATAAGTAAATAAACATTAAGTTTGCTATGACATAAAACCCTATCCGCCACAATTAAATTTGATAAAACAAGATCAGGATAACCGCATTTTTTAATAATGAATTTGTCTAACAGTAGTGCTGATATTTTCGCCCTGATGGTTCTAGGTATCCACCTATAATATTGCTTAAAATGGTGTATTTTTAAATTATCATCAATTTCATATTCGATTTGATTCCTGAGTATTAGCACAATATGCACTTCGCAACCTTGCTTTTCAAACCATTTTGCTAAAGTTAATAACAATCGCTCAGCTCCGCCACCTTCTAAGCTTTGAATTGCTAATACAATAATAGGTTTTTTCATAAATCCCCCAAATGTAATGTTTTTTATCTATTTTAGTTATTTGTAGTTTTGCTTGATATTTTCTAACTCTTGTTTTTATTTTTCAATCAAACTTAAATATTTTGCAATTTGATTTTCGGGCAAAAATTCATCTTTTAAATCTGTTT
>CALFDA010000040.1 GCA_937950605.1 uncultured PS1 clade bacterium
GATAGTTGTTTGATTTAATTTTTTATATTTACTTAGATTGACATGGCAATATTTTTATATGTTTATTAGAAAAGACATTCCTAGACTCAAACAAGATTTAACTATTCAAAGTTATTTATTAGGTCATAAGTTGATATTTAAAACCCGTTGGGGTGTGTTTTCGCCACGTGCTATTGACAATGGCACCTCGTTGTTAATGAGGTATTTAGAAGTTAGCGAAAATGATAAATGTTTGGACTTAGGTTGTGGTTATGGTCCTATTGGTTTATCAGTCGCTAAGTCTTGCCCAAAAGGTGAGGTGCATATGGTAGACAAGGATTTTATTGCAGTTGAATTATCTAATATCAACGCTAAACTTAATAATATTGACAATGCTAAAGCATATTTGTCTGATGCCTTTCTTAGTGTAAATAAATACGCCTATTTTGATCAGGTGATTTCCAACATACCCGCTAAAGTTGGTAAAGAGCAACTTAGTATTATTTTGTATGATGCATTTGACGCACTAAAACCGAGTGGCAAAATTACCTTTGTCACCATCAACGGTCTACGTAATTTTATTAAAGATAATTTTAAAGCGGTTTTTGGCAATTATAAGAAGCTTAAACAAGGGAAAAAATACACAGTTTCTCAGGCAATTAAATAATAGATGAACAAAAAATGCTAGTAAAATGCTCGGACTTAAAATTAAGGATATAGTTATGGACATAATGCAAAGAATTCAAAAGCAGGTAGATAGCGCACCAATCGTTTTATATATGAAGGGTACCCCGCAATTTCCTCAGTGTGGTTTTTCGGCACGGGCTGCACAAACGCTTGCCAAAACTGGTGTTGAATTTGCTTATGTGAATGTTTTTGAAGATCAAGAAGTGTTTCAAAACTTAGCGAATTTTGCTGATTGGCCAACTTTTCCACAAATTTATTTCAATTCTCAACTTGTGGGCGGTGGAGATATCATTGTTGAGATGCAAGATATGGGTACACTAAAGGGCGAAATGCAGGCAGCAGTAGAAAAATTTAACGCAAAACAAGACTCTTCTTCATAACGTAACCTCAATTTTACAAACTACTTTTTGTTGTTGAATAGCAACTAATTCGAACGCTTTTGGTTTATTGTTTAAAGTTCTAGTGCTGTTGCCTTTTGAGTGTGTCATTCGCTATGATAATGCACGAATTTTTTATGTCGGTATTATTGATAATGATTGGGTATATTTCTTGCTTTCAACATTTAAATAAGGCATTTTCGAACTATACTATAGAGGAAAAAAAGTTATATTTTAAGTTTGAATAATTGAAAATATAGGCTAGCGGGTTGAAACCTTTATAGTTTGAATTATTTTTTTAACAAAACCGCGATAGACATATAAAGTAAAATGGACTGGATTTTTTTAACATAACATTGAAGGAAACTCGAATGAGTAACAATAAACAAAACCCTTGGGGTGGCGGTAATCAAACGCCACCAGATTTAGATGAGGTGCTTAAAGACTTTAAAAATAAGTTTGGTGGTATGTTTAGCGGCGGCAATGGTGCACCATCAAAACCAAATTTACCTTCAATACCTAAATCAGGTGGTTTTAGGTATTTGTTGATACTGGCTTTATTGGTTTGGCTTCTATCAGGCATCTATATTATTGACCCCGCTGAAAAAGGGGTGGTGTTGCGTTTTGGCGCATTCCAAGAAGAAACCTCTCAAGGCCCACACTGGCACCTACCTTATCCGATTGAAGGCTTAAGCCGTATCAATGTTGAACAAATTAGAACCGTACAAATCGGTTATAGAGATGCGATTAGAAATCGTCGTGGTGGCAATGTTTCATCTGAATCTTTGATGTTGACTAAAGATGAGAATATGATTGACGCTAAGTTTGCAGTGCAATATAAAGTTAGCGATGTGCAGGCTTATTTATTTAATGTTGCTAATCCTGATATAACCCTACGTCATGCAGTTGAAAGCGCGATTCGTCAAGTTGTAGGCAAAAATTCCATGGATTATGTTTTAACAGAAGGTCGTGTGGCAATTGCAGACAGTATTAAAGAAAAATCTCAAGAGTTGTTGGATATTTACAAAGTTGGTTTGCTAATTACCACGGTTAATATGCAAGACGCTCAGCCGCCAGAACCAGTGCAAGCGTCGTTTTCTGATGCGGTGAAAGCACGTGAGGACAAACAGCGCTTGATTAATGAAGCACAAACTTATGCTAATGATATTTTGCCAAAATCCCGTGGTAAGGCGGCGCGTATGATTGAAGAAGCAAAAGCTTATAGATCAGAAGTTATTTCTAAATCTGAAGGTGAGGCGGCGCGTTTTACAGAGATTTTAACGGAGTATAAAAAAGCACCAGAAGTTACCAGAGAGCGCCTATATCGTGAGGCAATGGAGAGTGTATTAGCAAATACCAATAAGGTGTTAGTTGATTCAAAAGCAAATAGCATGATGTATTTACCAATTGATAAATTATTAGACAACAGCAAGGCTCGCACAGAAGTCATTATTAAAGATGCTTTACCAGCAACACAAAAACGAACCGATGGCTTTAGAAATGTTTTCCGTAGTAGGGAGGTGAGATAATGAAAAAAATTGCGATTATACTTTTGGTAGTTGTGTTGTTTGTGTCTACTTCAGCACTGTATACCGTGAGTGAAACACAAACAGCGATTAAATTGCGTTTGGGCGAGATTATCACTGTTGAAAAAGAACCAGGGCTTAAATTCAAAACACCAATTGTCAATAATGTGGTGAAATTTGACAATCGTATTCAAACGCTTGATGCACCCGCAGAACGCTTTTTAACTGGTGAAAAAAAAAACGTTATTGTAGATTCTTATGTGAAATGGCGTATTACTGATGCTGAGCAGTTTTACAAATCAACTGGCGGTAGTATGGCAAGAACTAATAATCGTTTGGCACAAATTATTAAAACAGGGCTGAAGAGCGAATTTTCTAAGCGCACGATTGCTGATGTAGTTTCTGGAGAGCGTAGCGAGATTATGGAGAATATTACGCAGTTAGCAAAAAAAGATATTGGTGAATTTGGTATCGAGATTGTTGATGTGCGTATTAAGCGTATTGATTTGTCTCAAGAAGTGTCGAACTCTGTTTATCGTCGTATGCAAGCAGAGCGTCAACGTGTTGCCAAGGAATTTAGATCTAAGGGCGCAGAAGAGGCTGAAATTATCCGTGCAGCGGCTGATAAACAGCGCACTATTATCTTGGCAAATGCCTATCGTGATTCCGAAAAAATTCGTGGTGAGGGCGATGCAATTTCTGCAAATAACTACGCAAAAGCTTATAATAGAGATGCAAATTTTTATTCTTTTTATCGCTCATTAGAATCTTATAAAAAGTCGTTTTCAAGCCGAGGTGATATTATGGTGCTTAACCCTAATACCGAATTTTTTCGTCACTTTAACCCAAAAGTGAATTAATGTGAATACTTGGCAACTTCCTGAAGGCATTGATGAATTGATTGGCGATAGGGCGTTAGTGCTTGAACATACGCGCCGCCAGTTAATCGATTTGTATATTGACAAAGGTTTTAATTTAGTTGTGCCACCTATGGTGGAGAATATTGAATCTTTGTTGCCAAGTAGTTATGTGGTGAATGAAAAAACCTTTAAATTTTTGGACCCTATTAGCGGAAAAATGCTTGGTGTTCATGCTGATATTACTCCGCAAATAGCGCGTATTGATGCGAAATATGGCGGCGATGCCATTGCAAAGTATTGTTATGTTAACGCGATTTTGCAAACTAAGGCAGATGATTTTTATACTTCTCGCTCGCCAATCCAAGCGGGTGCAGAATTGTACGGCTCCAATAGCATTGATAGCGATGTTGAAATAATTGGGTTAATGCTAGAAAGTTTAAGGTTGCTTGCTATCGAACCAACACTAAGTTTAGGCAATATTGCAGTGTTTGATGCATTAATTGAGACAGAGACACTAAGTGATGAGCAAGTATTAACACTTAAACAAATTTTTATTAAGCGTTCTGCGCCAGATTTAGAAGCATTTTTAAGCAATAATAGACTTAAAAACGCCGATAAATTTAGCACATTGATGAAATTAGAGGGTGGCGTTAGTGTGTTATATGATGCTTTGCATGTGTTTGAGAACTTACCTAGAGCAAAGGCAGCTATTCAAGATTTGTTAGCAATGAACACAAAGTTAGACACAACAGGCATTGAAGTTGTGATTGATTTGGCAGAACTTAAGGCTTATGAATATCACACAGGCATTATATTTTCTGCCTATAACAAAAACTACTCCAAGGCACTAGCACAAGGAGGTCGTTATAATGGTTTGAGCGAATCTTTTGGACAACCAAGAGCAGCGACAGGATTTTCGTTTGATTTAAAGTTTTTAACACAATAAAAATACAAGGATTAAAAAAATATGTCAAAAAATGTAGTCATTGTTGGTACCCAGTGGGGTGATGAGGGCAAAGGCAAAGTGGTTGATTTAATTACTGATAGAGTTTCTAGTGTGGTGCGATTTCAAGGTGGACATAACGCAGGACACACTTTGGTTATTAACGGCAACAAAACCATCTTACACCTTATTCCGTCAGGCATTTTACGCCGACAGGTTGAGTGTTTAATTGCTCATGGTGTTGTGCTTTCAATGTCTGCCTTAATTAAAGAGTTAAGTGAATTAAGTGCTATTGGTGTGAAAGAAGTGCATTCACGCTTAAAAATATCATCAGGTTGCCCCCTGATTATGCCTTATCACGTGGTGCTTGATAAGGCACGTGAACTTAAACGCGGTAAAGCTGCTATTGGTACAACAGGCAATGGCATCGGTCCTGCTTATGAAGACAAAGTAGCGCGTCGTGGGTTGCGTGTTGGAGATTTGTTAAATACTCAAGTATTTGCACAAAAACTTAAAGAAGTTATGGAATACCATAATTTTGTATTAACACACTATTATGCAGTTGAAGCACTTGACTATGATGAAGTTTTAGCGCAATCTCTGGAACAAGCACAAACCGTTGTCCCGATGATAACTGACGTTACGCAAAAAATTCATCAACACATTGCCAACAATGAAAATATTTTGTTTGAAGGCGCGCAAGGCGCATTGCTTGATATTGACCAGGGTACTTATCCATTTGTTACCTCGTCAAATACAACTTCGGGTGGTGCGGTAACAGGTTCGGGTGTTGGTGTTATGGATATTGATTATGTGCTTGGCATTGTTAAGGCTTATACTACACGTGTGGGTGGCGGACCATTCCCAACAGAGTTAGTTTATGATGTTGAAGCAGATAAAGGTGATGCCATTGGCAAAGTGTTAGGCACAGCAGGGCGTGAATTTGGCGCAACTACGGGTCGTCAGCGACGTTGTGGTTGGCTAGATATGGTAACCCTTAAGCACTCGTTTAAACTCAATTCTGTAACGGGTATTTGTTTAACTAAACTCGATGTGTTAGATTCGCTGGATACGATCAAGATTTGTGTTGCTTATGAGTTAAATGGCAAGCAAATCACCACACCACCGCATGACGTACAAGGTTATGCTGATGCTAAACCTATTTATATTGAAATACCTGGTTGGAAAACTTCTACTGTTGGTATCGATTCATTTGGCAATTTACCGCAGCAGGCACAAGATTATATTTATAAGATTGAAGAACTTTCAAGCCTGCCTGTAGACATTTTATCTACAGGTCCAGATCGCAACGAAACACTAATATTGAATCATCCATTTGATAAATAGAGTAACCAGCAAAATATTATCTTTCATCAACTATTCAAATCTATTAAATAAAGGCTTTATATGGGCGACCCTTACCAAAAAAGAGAATCAAAAAAATACGACAATCCAATTCCTTCAAGAGAATATATTCTTGAACATGTTGCCAAACAAGCATTAACTCAATATGATTTACGCGATGTACTCAAGATTACAGAAAAACAAAAAAAACCTCTAACACATCGTCTTAGAGCAATGGTGCGTGATAGACAACTTGGTTGCAATCGTGCAGGTGAGTATAGTATTTTTAATTATGAAAGAGACATAATAGTTGGCACAGTTAGTGCGCATCCAAAAGGTTTTGGTTTTATCATACTAGACGAAGGCGGTAAGGATTTACGTCTTTCTGCCTACCAAATGCGGCGAGTATTCCATGGCGATAGGGTAAAAGCAAGAATATTTGATGCACGCGGTGGTGCCGAGATTGTTGAGGTTTTAGAAAGCCTTAAAAGTGTTGTGGGTCGGCTACATTTTGGTTCTAAAGGTGCCTACATTGTTGTTGATGATAAACGCATTTGCAACAACATTGATATTCCCGAGACTAACGCCAAAAATACTGATCAACAAATTGTTGTGGTTGAGATTATTCAAGCACCTACTTTTAAGACACGTGCGCAAGGCAAAATTATCCAAATTCTAGGCAACTATATGGATGAAGGCATTGAAACAGAGGCTATACTTTATAATAATGGCATTCCTGTTGATTTTTCGCCAGAAACCTTGGCGCAGGCTCAAAGCCTACCAAGCGCAGTGACCATGCAAGACAAAGCAGGGCGCGTCGATATTACTGATATGAAATTGCTTACTATTGATGGCGAGGACTCAAAAGATTTTGACGATGCGGTATTTGCACAACCAACAAAATACGGTTGGAAGTTGGTAGTGGCAATTGCCGATGTATCGCATTATGTCGAAGAGGGTTCAGCACTTGATATAGATGCAGTAGAGCGCGGTAATTCTGTCTATTTCTCACGCCGTGTCGTGCCTATGTTGCCCGAAAAAATTTCAAATGGTTTGTGCTCGATTAACCCTAATGTAGAGCGTTTGTGTATGGCTTGCGAAATGAATATTGATACGCAAGGTAAATTAATTAATTATAAGTTTTATCCAGCATTAATGCTTTCACATGCGCGTCTCACTTATACCGAAGTTGGCAAAATTTTAGAGCAAGGTGATGAGGAATTAATGCAAAAGTATTCGGGCGTTATGAGCAATTTGAATGCCTTATACGATTTATACAAAGTACTTAAAAATGCTAGGACCGAACGCGGTGTGATGGATTTTGATCGTATTGAAACCAAAATTTTATTTGATAATAATGGAAAAATTGACGATATTATCGTAGCTCCTCGCAACGATGCACACAGGCTAATTGAAGAATGTATGATAACGGCAAATCAAGCTACAGCTAGATTTTTAGCTGAAAATAACGAGGATTTTCTATACCGCATACATCCTAAACCAACCGCAGAAAAAGTTGCAACAACACGCCAATTTTTGGCAGCATTTGGTTTAATCTTAGAAGGTGGCACGCATCCAGAATCTAAGCATTTTGCTAAAGTGTTAGAAGATGCTAAAGGTAGAGATGACGAAAATGTTATTAAAACCGTTGTTTTGCGTACCATGAAACAAGCAATTTATACACCTGTTAATGATGGGCATTTTGGTTTAGCACTCGGTAATTATACGCATTTTACTTCTCCAATCAGACGCTACCCTGATTTGCTTGCGCATCGATCAATTAAACGCATTCTCAACAAAAAAACCCGAAAACCTAGCAAAAAGATGGTGGAATTAGGTATTAAATTATCGGCTACAGAGCGCCGAGCAAATGAAGCTACCCGCGATGTTGAGCAATGGCTTAAATGTGAATATATGCGCGATAAAGTTGGTGAGATTTTTAAGGGTGTGATTTCTGGAGTTTTTGCTTTTGGTATTTTTATTGAACTTACAGATATTTATACCGAAGGCATGATTTCTATTGTTGATATGAAAGACGATTATTATAATTTTGACGAAGTTCACCAACAACTTAAAGGCGAGCGCACAGGTAAGGTTTTCCGCTTAGGCAGTCCTATTAAAATTCAAGTAGCATCAGTTAATTTAGATAATAGACAAATAGCATTTTTGCCCGCCTAATTGCTTAGTTTTTTATCTTTTTACCTTGTTATAGCAACTGCTAAATAAAAAAAATTAATCATTAAGACTACACTTTATATAAATACTCCATTAGTATTGCTAGCACAGTATTTACAAGCACATTAACACCTGAACAAATTTTTCTTGTTCTAGGCACTTTTAATTTTTTGCAACAGCCTTAAAAAGTATTTTTGCTATGTCTTAAACAAAGCACTAATCATTGCTACCGCATCGCATCCCGCATCAAAGGCTTGTTGTTGATTGTCAAAATCAACACCACCAATTCCAACAATGGGGATATTTAAAAATTGTTTTGCTTGAATGATAGTGTCCAGCTCGCATTTCGTTGCTTTAGGTTTGGTTGTAGATGAAAATAATGCACCAAAAGCCACATAGCTAGCACCCTGATTTTGTGCATTTTTTGCTAATTTAATATCATTATAACAAGACATGCCAATAATAGCATTGCGTCCCAATTGTTCTCGCGCCCTTTGAATAGAATCATCATTTTTGCCCAAGTGTACGCCATCAGCTGCGATTTTTTCCGCTAGGTTGACATCATCATTGATGATAAATAAAGTATGATATTTTGAGCACAGTTGTTGTAATTGTATGCTTTCATCAATTCGCGTTTGTGCATTAGTTGCTTTGTGTCGGTATTGCAATATCTTAATATTGTGTTTTACGATGATTGATTCAATCATAACAATATCTATATGATTTGAGGTGATAGCATAAATACCACTTATTTTATTATGAGGTTTTTGCATAAATCAAAGTTGATGAGCAAAATTATATGTTTTGCCGAATTAGCAATTTTATTAAAATTGACTCCATAAGTTAAACTAGATTTTAGCAAAAGTGTTTTTTATTATTATGCAGACAAGATGATATTTTGATAACTCATAAATCTATGTAGAAATCTTACGATGACTGATTTTCGTTTAAAACTAAATTTATTA
>CALFDA010000041.1 GCA_937950605.1 uncultured PS1 clade bacterium
CAATATGCACATAACCAATCCCATAAGATTTTAAACCTAGATGTTTATTCTTTAGGCTTCTTGCTGATGGGTAGTATTATAAGCAACGATGTAGAGCACTACGAGAGAGCTTAGGAAACATAGGCTTTAGTATTTGGTGTAGGTCATCAAATGATAGCCAAGTTAATTGAGGCACTGCACAGATTAACCAATCCTAATCAAGACTTAAGATGAATTGCTTCTAGCATTGCCTATTGGTTGGTCTTCAACGCTATTACGATTTTTCCATTTTTTAGCACAAGTCTAGTCAATGTTGAATTTTTTGGCAATGGAATTAATATTTTCTTTATATTCTTGGATTTGTTTGCTAATGGCATGTGTTGTAGTGGCACGCTTGTGTAATGTTTTGATTTATATTAGTTGTGATGTTGTGGTCTATTTTTAGGCAATCCGTATGGTGTTGTGTGGGGTTGAACAGCTAAACTTAACAATACACAAAACCCTTAAATGCAATAAGGGCAATAAGGGCAATAAGTGCAATAATCCACAAGCAAATTAATCACTAAAATATTATAGGTGAAAACGATTATAAAACGCCTTTTAGTATAGAAAACAGTTTCCAATATACAAACTCCTGTTTCGTTAGAAAAAATTACAATTAACATTTATGAAAACAGCAATGTTGTATTAATATTTGCAAAGCCAAAATAAACAACATAAGTTTTAATCTAAACGCATGGGTTGCGTAGTTTGTCTAATTTATTAGTTAAAGTGTTACGCAACTAACTGAAATATTATTTTAATAGATAAAACTGATGTAATTATTTGCAACAAAAAAGTAGGTACTGCGCTACATCGAGCCAGAATTAATGCTTGTTAATACATTATGTTCATCAACATAACATAATGTTGGTGCATAATTTTTAACTTCATATTCACTATAATTAGCATAAGAAGTAATAATTAACAAATCACCAACATTTGCCTTATGTGCCGCCGCACCATTCACAGAAATCACACCAGAATCATCTCTGCCACGAATGGCGTAAGTAGTGAAACGGTTGCCATTATTAATATTATAGATTTGAATTTGCTCAAAAGCACTAATACCCGCTGCATCTAGCAATACACCGTCAATTTCACAAGAACCTTCATAATCCAACCTACTTGCAGTTGTGGTTGCACGATGAATCTTAGCTTTTAAAAATGTTCTTTGCATGTTTAATATTTTAATATGGGCACTAACTAGTGAAACACCTGAAACCGCTTAATATGGCTAAGCCTATTTATGTATCGCCATGTTGGTACATCATCATGTTAATATACCTGTAAAGTTATCTAGAACTAATTTCCAACAAAGTCTTGCCCATAGTAGCAGGTGTTGGCGCAATTGCAACTCCTGACTTTTCTAAAGCTTTGATTTTATCTTTTGCCTTGCCAGAACCACCACTAATCACCGCGCCCGCATGCCCCATACGTTTGCCTTTTGGTGCAGTGAGTCCAGCAATATAAGCCACTACAGGTTTTGACACATGAGAATCTATATATTCTGCCGCCGCTTCTTCCGCCAAGCCACCAATTTCACCTACCATAACGATAGACTTGGTTTGTTCGTCAGCCTCAAACAAAGCCAAACAATCAATAAAACTCATTCCACTAATTGAATCTCCACCAATGCCAATGCAAGTACTTTGCCCGAGTCCTGCCTGTGTGGTTTGGTGTACTGCTTCATAAGTAAGTGTACCCGAACGCGAGACAATACCAACCTCACCCGCATGATGAATATTGCCTGGCATAATGCCAAGTTTGCATTCATCAGGGGTAATTACACCTGGGCAATTTGGACCAATCAAGGTAGAACTTGAAGTTTTTAACAAAGCTTTGATTTTTAGCATATCCTGAACAGGAATACCCTCGGTAATACAAGCAATAACAGGCATCTCAGCCTCGATAGATTCAATTATTGAACTATAAGCAAAACGCGGTGGTACGTAAATCATTGTAGCATTAGCACCAGTTGCATCTATTGCCTCGGTAACAAGGTTAAATACTGGTAAATCTAGATGTGTTTGTCCGCCTTTGCCAGGGGTGACTCCGCCTACTAGCTGTGTGCCATAAGCAATGGATTGTTGTGAATGAAAAGTGCCTTGTTTGCCAGTAAAGCCTTGGGTAATAACTCGTGTATTTTTGTCAATTAGGACACTCATCTTGCTAACTCCACAATTTTCATTGCCGCCTTGGTTAAATCAGATTCTACATAAATATCAAAATCTGTCTGCGCTAAAAGCACCAATCCCTCAGATGCGTTAGTGCCTTCAAGACGCACCACAATAGGTAATGTCAGCCCCACTTTTGCAATTGCTTGCAAAATACCCTCAGCAATTAAATCACAACGCACAATGCCACCAAAAATATTCACCAAAATGCCTTTGACATTTTCCTGCGTCTGAATCAATTCAAAGGCTTTGGCAACACGCTCACTGGTTGTGCCACCCCCTACATCCAAAAAATTTGCAGGTGCGCCACCGTGATATTTAATCAAGTCCATGGTCGCCATAGCCAAACCCGCGCCATTCACCATACATCCAATTGTGCCGTCTAATGAGATATAGTTTAACTGGTATTTGCTTGCCTCAACTTCTTTTTCATTCTCTTGAGTAATATCACGCAAAGACACAATATCCTCATGACGATACAAGGCATTATCATCAAAATTAATTTTGCCATCAAGCGCTAATAAATTATTTTCTGCGGTAACAACAAGTGGATTAATTTCAATTAAACTAGCATCTTTACTGGTAAAAATGGCATATAAAGCTAATAATGTTTGATTAAATTGTGTGGCTATTTTGGTGCCTAAATTTAATTTTTGTGCTATTAAAGTGCATTCTTTTTCACTCAAAACACCCAGCGGGTCAATCCCAACACGGATAATTTTATCAGGCATCTCGCTAGCAACTTTTTCAATGTCTACACCGCCTTCGGTAGATGCTAGCACCATGATTTTTTGACTTTGACGATCAACCAACAAACCTAAATATAATTCCTGCTCAATAGTTTGCCCCGCCTCAATTAGCACGGCATTAACAGGCAAACCCTTATCATCAGTTTGTGGGGTGATAAGCTGCGAACCCAATAATTTTTCACAAGCACTCTTTACCGCTAGAATTGAGCGACAAGCAATCACACCGCCTCCCTTGCCACGACCTCCCGCGTGTACCTGTGCTTTTACCACCCAAATATCTCCACCTAATTCCACACAAGCATCGCTTGCTTGAGCGGCTTTGGTGATTAAAACGCCTTTAGGTATTTGGATATTATTTTGGCTAAATAACGACTTGGCTTGGTACTCGTGTATGTGCATAGACAGAAATTGTTTTTTCTGTGAATTATACATACTGAATACAGGATTTTGCCTATTTAAACAAATAATTGTTTAGTGTTTTTGCTTATATATTACAAATATAATAAATTTATTTTTAAAATATTTATATATTTAAATTATTTTTT
>CALFDA010000042.1 GCA_937950605.1 uncultured PS1 clade bacterium
ACATGCAATTTGTTCTGCTGTTAAATCTGTATAACAATACTTAATTACTTCTTTAAATTAATGCTTTAGTAATTATTGAACGATTGTAATGCTTGTTTTTTGCATCATTATAACTATGCTTTAACATATTTTTATACATGCGTGGGTTGTTATGGTCTGAAATTAAAATCACGGCAAAACTTTCTTAAACGGTTTAACAATAACACTCTCATAGGCTCCTGAAGCTAAATAAGGATCAGCATTTGCCCAATTTTGCGCGTCTTTGAGGCAATCAAATTCTGCTACTACCAACGAACCTGTAAAACCCGCCTCACCTGGTTCATTATTATCAACTGCTGGGTATGGTCCTGCCAAAATCAAGCGTCCTTCATGTTTTAACATTTGTAAACGTTTGATATGAGCAGGGCGCACCGCCATACGTTTTTTTAATGAGTTCTCCACATCTTGAGAAATAATTGCATACAACATAATAAATACCTTTTTTTATAAATCTAGCACATCTTGCATAGAATACAGCCCAGCACCTTTGTTTTCTAACCAACAAGCAGCACGCACCGCACCGTTGGCAAAGGTTAATCTTGACGAGGCTTTATGTGTTAGTTCTACACGCTCACCTTCCATAAAAAAACTCACCGTATGCTCACCCACCACATCACCTCCACGAATAGTGGAAAAACCTATTGTTTTTCTGTCTCTAGGCTTATCAATGCCTTCACGCCCATAAACAGCACATTTGGACAAGTCCCGACCTAAGGCGTTCGCCACCACCTCGCCCATTTTAAGCGCGGTACCAGAAGGCGCATCAATCTTATGACGATGGTGTGCTTCGACGATTTCAATATCAGATTTTTCACCAATCACAAGTGCTATCATCTCCAATAACTTCAAAGAAAGGTTAATCCCAACACTCATATTTGGTGCAAATACAATGGGTATATTCTGTGCTACGTTATTGATTGATTGCAATTCATCATCATTAAACCCTGTTGTGCCAATTACCATTGACTTTCCCGAATCTTGGCAGACTTCCAAATAACTTAGAGTTGCTTGCGGACTAGTAAAATCAATCAGCACATCAAATTGGGCTAAAACATTTTTTAAATCATCGCCTTTATCTAAGATAGCACCTAATTCAACGCTATTATTTTGTTTAATTGCCTTGATAATGGTTTGTCCCATACGCCCTGTGCTACCTGTTACTGCAATACGCATCATAATTGCTCCTCTAAAAATCCGTTTTGTTTGGTGATGTTATCAATGTCTTGCAAAGATTTTAACAACTCTGCCATTTTATCAATTGGCACCATATTTGCCCCATCACTTAGCGCTTCATTAGGGTTTGGGTGGGTTTCCATAAAAAACCCTGACACACCTACACCTGCTGCCGCTCTAGCAACAACAGGCACCATTTCTCTTTGTCCGCCTGAAGCATAACCTCGTCCTCCAGGTTGTTGCACCGAATGTGTGGCATCAAATACGATAGGGCAACCTGTCGAGCGCATTATTGATAAACCACGCATATCAGAGATGAGCGTATTGTAGCCAAATGCAGTGCCTCGATCACAAATAGTGATTGATTTATTTCCTGTTTCATAAGCTTTATCCACAACATTAGCCATATCCCAAGGGGCTTGGAATTGGGCTTTTTTGATGTTTACAGGAATACCTTGCTTACAGACATTTTGAATAAAATTGGTTTGGCGCACCAAAAACGCAGGTGTTTGCATCATATCTACAACACAAGCAACCTCATCAAGCGCAGTGTATTCATGCACATCGGTTAATACATTCACTCCTACCTCGTCTTTAACTTTTTGTAAAATACGCAAACCTTCTTGTATACCTAATCCTCTAAAACTATCAGCACGGCTACGATTAGCCTTATCATAGGAGGACTTATAAATGAAGTTAATACCTAAATCTTGAGTGATTTTCTTTAAATATGTTGCAGTTTCTAAAGCTAGCGTTTCAGATTCAATTACACAAGGACCTGCTATCAAAAAAAATGGCTGATTGATACCTACCTCAAAATCTAATAATTTCATCGTCTATCACTTATACAAAAACCCATCTTTAATTATATCGTTTAAAATAGCCGACTATGACGAATACACCTGACATTTTAGAAGAAATTATTGCGCGTAAAAAACTTGAAATCACCGAATGCAAAAGCCAAATTTCAAAACAATATATGCTTGATATTGCTTATAACAATCGTGATAAGCGTAGTTTTTACCAAACCCTAAAAGACAAGGCAGAAGCAAAACAAAATGCAATTATTGCAGAAATCAAAAAATCTTCGCCTTCCAAAGGCGTATTGCGTGAGGATTTTGACCCAGTAGAAATCGCCAAAAGTTACGAAAAAGCAGGCGCAACTTGTTTGTCGGTTTTAACGGATAAAGATTTTTTTCAAGGAGACAATCAATATTTAGTTGATGTAAAAAAATCAGTATTATTGCCAGTTTTGCGTAAAGAATTTATTATTGACCCATATCAAGTTTACGAATCTAAAGCCTTGGGGGCTGATTGCATATTGCTGATTGCCGCATGCTTAAGCGATAAACAAATAAAAGACTTAGCAATGCGTGCTATTGATATTAATTTAGAGGTTTTAGTTGAAGTGCACAATCAAAAAGAACTGCAACGCACATTGAAGTTATTGAACCCGCCTATGATTGGCATTAACAACAGAAATTTACACACTTTTGATGTTTCTCTGGATACAACAATTGAATTGATGCAAGAAATTCAAGAGGACATTTTAATTATTACAGAGAGTGGTATTCTAACTGCAGAAGATGTTAACTTTATGCGCGAGCATAATATTTATAGTTTCTTGGTTGGTGAAGCATTTATGCGCTGGGACGACCCAGGTTTAGCATTACAGGAGATTTTTAAATGAACACAGTAATAAAATGGATTGACGACATGATGATGGTTGGAGAATCAGATAGCGGGCATGCGATTGTGATGGACGGCCCTAAAAACTTAGGCGGTAAAGATTTAGGTATACGTCCAATGGAGATGTTGTTACTTGGTATGGGTGGTTGCACCACTGTTGATGTAGTATCAACACTGAAAAAAATGCGTCAATCAATACGAGATTGTCGCGCTGAAATCTCTGCTGAGCGTGCTAACGAGCATCCAAAAATATTTACTAAAATCCACATTCACTTTGTGGTTGAGGGCACTAATTTAAACAATCAAAAAGTTGCCAAGGCAATTAGTCTATCTGCTGATAAATATTGTTCCGCCTCAATTATGCTTGGTAGGAGCGCTATCATTACACACGATTTTGAAATCTGTGAATAATACTTGGGGATGGCTAGGTACAGTGGCTGGCGTTGTTGGCGGTATATTGGTTGCGCTTAACTTCGGATATTCGAAATTTGGTTATATTTTTTTTATGGTGTCAGCCGTTAGTTGGACGATTCAAGGCAATAAAAATAACGATAAATCATTGGTTTTATTAAATGTTGTTTTTATTTTTGTCAATACATTAGGTATTTATCGTTGGTTTTTTTAAAAAATCAGCAATATAACTCCTCAAAACCCAAATATTGCAAAATACATGCTTTTTTGCTTGCATTTTTGACAAAATCCTATCAAAGTATTGCAATGCACAATGCACATTGTTTATAACATATTACTGTTTAGGGATGAGTAGTATAGGATTTGTTGTTCCCTGAAATTTACAACGCCACAACATCAACACTGCTATAAATTTCAAATTATTGATTTGAAAATAAAAAATATGGTCGGAGTGGAGGGATTTGAACCCCCGACCACCTGGTCCCAAACCAGACACGCTACCAAACTGCGCTACACTCCGAAAGACTAGCGACGATTATACTTTGTTAGCATTTGTAGTCAATGCTGATTTTATTAAGAATGCTCAAAATAGTTATTATGTGCTTCAAGTTCTGCTTTATTAGCTAAAATTACTTTAATTTTGGCACGGTTAGTGTCGATTTTTGATATTGCAGAACTATTATTTTGCTTGTTGTATTGATTTTCACTAAATAAATTAGACTGTCCGCCAGTCATCGCTAAGTATACTTGCGCTAAAATTTGTGCATCTAACAATGCACCATGAACCGTGCGCGCACTAGCATCAATTTCAAAACGTCGACAAAGTGCATCAAGATTATGTTGGGTGCCAGGACGTTGTTTTTTAGAAATTTCTAAAGAGTCTATAACAGCGCAGCTGTCTTCAATGGTTTGATTAACGCCCATAAGTGCCAATTCGTGATTTAAAAAACCCAGATCAAATGCTGCGTTATGAATAACCAAAGTAGCACCTTCAATGTATTCTAAAAATTCTTCAGCAATTTCTTCGAATTTTGGCTTGTCTTTTAAAAAACTATCTTTAATGCCATGAATTTTTTCAGAGTCACCAACTAGACGCTCGGGTTGAATATATTGGTGGTATTCATTGCCTTGAATAATTTCTCTATTAACAATCTCGGTGCAACCAATTTCAATTATACGATGACCTTCAGAAGGCTCAATGCCAGTTGTCTCAGTATCCAACACCACTAGTCTAGTCATCACAATGTCCCTTAGTTAGGTTTTCGTGTAAAATCGCCCATTTTATCTTATTTGTAAGTTGAAATTATGGCAAGAGTAACCGTTGAAGAATGTCTAGATTTTGTTCAAAATCGTTTTGAATTGGTGTTAGTGGCCGCCAAACGTGCGCATCAACTAAATTCTGGAGGTCATAAATCAACCTTAGATGTCGGCAAGGATAAAGCAAGCGTTGTTGCGCTTAGGGAAATCGAGAAAGGTTTGATTGATGCGTCAATCTTAAGTGAGACTTATAAAATAGAAGAATAAACAACTGCGCAACAAAAAGCATAATATGTTGCTCAAATTAATTTTGAATTTGACTTTTTGTTATTTAAATCCCTGACTTGGCACATGTATATTTTTTTGGTATAGCTCGTCCCATCATTTACCTCTATCATCAGTAAATCTTATTGATATTAAACCTTGCTCGATGAAAACCCTGATTCTCTTCATACTGATAGTCTAGCCCTTGGTTTGTCCAAAGTTTCCAATTTTTTCTGTTGTAGGTTGTGTATGGGGCAAAATCATCAACCATGTAAAAATTATCACCCATGTATTTGTAATACCCACCATTATCGCTTTTTCCACCATCATGTGCAAAAGCACTATTAATAGCAAGTGATAAAATTATCAAAACAAGTTTATTCGCTACCTTCATAATAAAAATTCATTGTTTAAGATGGGCGGATTCTACACTAATTTATGCATGCTTAATACCCCAGATTTGCTATATAGTTTGTGTTATAAGATTGTAAATATACCCAAGGTTTTCAGGTCAATAATATTTAAAACAATATAAAAATCCGAGCAAATCAATCTTTTGAATTTAGATGATGGTAATTTTAGTAATGGCTATCGTTTGGCGTTTTAGAGCATTTATACAAGCAAAAATTAAGGCAAAAAAGCCTTTAGTTTTTTAATGCTTGAATCTAGTTCAATTTGAGAATTAGCCGTAATGTTGATATGCCCTAATTTTCTATCATAGCACCTAATCTATTTGTACTACCTGCAAAATCCATAACTAAAAATTGTCTTGCCTTTAGCGATTCTTAATCCTCTACCTATTGGGTTTGCTACGCAACTGGTGATTTAGTTGACCTTACTTAAAATCTCTTATATCCTTATCTCTACTCAACGATTTAGAATGCGCTATGAACTTATTTTGTTTTTTATAGTTAATCCAAAAAGTAATTAGTTAATAAAACCATCATTAACTAAATTTTTTATACCATAACCACTAGGTCTTTTACGTATTCAGCAAAAGCATTTTAAAAAGTAAGATACTAGGATATGTATCTTGCCTGTAATATCCTGTCCCACAATATAGTACTTTTTGATTATCTTCTTTATTTTATGTTAATTGATAAGAGTATTGACCTCATCACAAAAAAGTCTTTATGAATAATACATTTATCAGTAAAAAAGTTAATACAAAGCATAAATATCCCACTCTAAACAAACCAAAAACCTAACTAGCCATCAATGTTGTTGTTATGGTTTTTTAAGTATATTTACAGCCTAAAACCAATCCTTGAGAATTTGAGCCAAAAAAATATTGGTATTTTCTGCCAACTTGTTAAGAATCTTTTTTAAATTATGTCCGCTGACACATAGAATAATATTGAGTATGTCAGCTATTGCACCTTTAAGATAATTTCTCTTGAACTTGCCTCCATTTTTCATATGCCCAATTTCAGACTCTATTGCGCTTCTACGTTTTAAGTGCCTTTTTTTGTCCAGACAAAAACACTCGAATACTCTCAACTTTGTGTCCTCTATAGCCTCTATCTACAAAACATTGTTGTATTTTTATCTTGTTTGGAATAAGTTGTTGGACTTGTTCAAGTTGGTGTTCTAAAGTGTGTCCATCATAGGGGTTAC
>CALFDA010000043.1 GCA_937950605.1 uncultured PS1 clade bacterium
TATTAAAAAATCCTCTAGCGAAACCTTATTGACAATGCCTGAAATAAAAAGTCTTGTAAATAAAGATATTTTGATTTTTCGCGGGCTAGGTGGTAGAGAAACATTAAAAGAAGGTTTAAAACAACATAATGTTGTTGAGTATGTTGAGGTTTATCGGCGTGTAATATGTGATGTTGCATTACAACATAATAGTGCTTTATTAGAGTTTTTACGAAGTGATGAGGGCGTTATAACAGCAACTAGCGTTGAAAACCTAAGCGCACTTTTGTCAATAGTCGAGGAAATTGACCCTAGCGCACTACACGCTATTAAACACTATCCATTAGTAGTGCTAAGCGAGCGTATTAAAATTTTTGCTAAATCTGTGGGTTTTTCACAAGTTAGTGCAGCTACAAAAACTAATAATGCGGGTTTATTGGAGGCATTAACAAACTTGACAAAATTATAATAACTTTAGATTATCACAACTGTATATCTCTTTAAGGAAGAACAATGGTTAAATTAAGCGTATCTAAGGCAGCAAGAATGTTGGGCGTGAGTCGTTTTGACATTCAAAATCAAATCAATAATGGTAAGCTGCAAACGCACGAAGGTTACGTAACAACAGACAGTTTAAGGTTAGCATACCCAAATGCTAATTTAAATTCTGAGCAAGATCGACGCATTCAAAAAATGCAACAAATTAAAAACAATGCCATACACAAAATAGAAACTGATAATGCTATTCGCAATGCAAATGAAAAAATTTATCACAGTATTATCGGTAATTTAAAATCCAAACTTTACCAAGAAAAAGCCAAAAACCAACATTATGAGATGGTTTTTTCCGAGTTTAGCCAACGTTTAGAGATGCTTGAAAAAAATTGTCATGCACAAGACAAAAACGCATTACACAATTTACAACACTGGGTTAAAAACCAACATTAAGAAGTCGCCAGTTTTTAATTTATAGCAAATTCTGGGCGATTTTTAAACAAGGTTGTGAGCGATTCATCGAGTAAAAATGAAAACTATCAACGCCCTGATGTTTAAGCGTTTGGCATAAAGCATTCACTACTTCTAATCCAAACTTATTAACAGATACCAAATCATTTTCATACAGTTTTAATCTTTCTAAAATCCACTTGGGAATCTCCGCTCCACATGCATTGGAAAACTTGAGTAGTTGTGTATAGTTGGTGATTGGCATAATGCCAGGTGTAATTGGGATGTCAACACCTAGTTTTTGGACTTCATCTATAAATCTAAAATAGGCATCGGCATTATAAAAATATTGTGTAATAGCACTATCTGCGCCAGATTTTACTTTATTTGCAAAATACTCTAAGTCGGTTCGAATATTTTTAGCTTGTGGGTGCATTTCAGGATAGGCTGCAACTTCAATATGAAAATAATCGTTGTATTTTGATTTAATCAATTCCACCAACTCATTAGCATAATGAAAATCGCCAATATCACGCATGCCAGATGGAATATCCCCCCTAAGTGCTACAATTCTATTGATGCCTGCTATTTGGTATTGGTTGAGCAATGCGATAATGTGCGATTTTTTCGAATCAATACAGGATAGATGGGGTGCTACAGAAATATTGTCATTTTTTTGAATGTCTAAAACTGTTTCTAATGTAGCCTCTTGAGTTGTGCCACCCGCACCAAAAGTAACAGAAAAATATTCTGGATTAATGGCACTAAGATTTTGTCGCACCTGCTTTAAATTTTGTTTAGATTCTTGTGTTCTCGGTGGAAAAAACTCAAAACTTATTTTCATTTTTAACAAAAAACCTATAAATGGCGTTGATTATAGCGTATTTACATGCTCACGTTTGATTTTGTATTTTTGCTTATTATATAAGTGTTATTCTCGCCAATGTTTAGCAATCCAAGGGCTAGGCTGAATATGCCGATACCATTTACCACTAATACCTCTAATTGCATCGGGCGGATTTGGCAAACCATGAAAAATAATTATTTTTGCACCCTTAGGGATAAAAGGTGGATTAAGCCAAGATTTTATCCATGATGGACAACAGCGATATTTAAAACTCGGCACCCATTCATCTGCCCAATATTTGAGTTTGCCCAACTTGTGTATCTCGCGCGAAAGATAGGCTTGTTCATGACGAACCTCATTTTTTACCTGCTCGGTGTTTTTTTCAAAATAACTTAAAATCTGCGGATATTTTCCGATTTCATAACGAAATACTGAAGAATTACCCTCAATTTTTGTTGGGTTTTTCTTATCATGTGCAATTAAAAAATCGCCCTTAACATTAAAAAAATCATCGATATTATCAACAATCACCACGTCTAAGTCCAAAAATAGGGTTTTGCCACTTAAATTGCCAAAATCTTTTTTGAAAACTGTGAGTTTACGCCAGCCACGCTCGGGGGTATTATTGGGCAAGTTTAACTTCGGCAATGGTTGAACTTCTACCTCACTACGAATGCCCACAGCATTTTCGGTAAAACATACAAATCTAAAAGGCAATGATAAATTACGTTTCACCATAGCATACAAGCGGTTAACGTATTGGGGCGGAAATTTATCGCCCCATTTCATGCAAATAATATTTACTTTATCCATTTTTTTA
This sequence comes from uncultured PS1 clade bacterium, assembly GCA_937950605.1. Classification (GTDB taxonomy): domain Bacteria; phylum Pseudomonadota; class Gammaproteobacteria; order PS1; family Pseudothioglobaceae; genus Thiodubiliella. The sequence goes on from CALFDA010000043.1 coordinate 2,592, forward strand.
AGTGCAATTTTTTGTTGATTGATAATACCCGATTCAAATATCGTTTTTGGCGTTTGACAATTTGGGTTTGTCAAAGCAAAAAAAACATACAACCATCAACAATTTAGGGTAAAAAAATTATTTTAACCTTGATATGTGCGTTTTTAGTGGTATGAAGATTTTAATTATTAGTTTGCCAAATTCATTACAACGCCGAGAATTTCAACAAGCTCAAATGCATAAATTCAAACTAAGTTTTGAGTTTTTAGATGCCACTTCAGTTAATGATATTGACGCAACTATTTATCAAAAACATGCCAAAGATTGGCAACGTCCGCTAATAAATTCAGAGATTGCTTGCTATTATTCTCACAAGCGTGCTTGGCAAAGAGTGATTTGTGATAACCAACCCATGCTAATTTTAGAAGATGATGCACTATTATCAAAATGCGTGCCAAAATTACTCGCAGACTTAGCTAATAAAACAGATATTGATTTAATCAACCTTGAAAATGTAAGCAGAAAAAAATTTGTTGCCAAAACTTATCAAAATGTTGCCTGTGAATCAAAACTTTTGCGGCTGTATTTGGATAGACAAGGCTCAGGAGCATATATACTTTTTCCACAAGGTGCTAAAAAATTACTTGAATGCGAACAAAACCGAGGTATTGCACCAGCAGACGCGCATATTAAAAATTGTTATGGCATTAAAGCCTATCAAATTGAACCAACACCCGTTATTCAATTATGTATGTGTAGTTATTATGGTATTTATAATCCTGTTGAAAAAACATCAGCCACCCAATCAATTATAAGTGTCAATAGAACAAAAAGACAAAAAGGAGATCTTAGCTTTCGCATAAAAAGAATACATGCTCAATTAATGCTGGGTTTATATACATTGTTGATAATTGTAAATTCCAAAAGAAGATATATCGCTATTAGAAAGCAAGATTTTTGATAGTTGTTTTTATATTCGTAAATTAATGGCTTTTGTTGTATAAATCTTAATAAAATACGGGATAAATATTAAATATCGCTAGCAGGGCTTGATAATGTATAAAGAATTGCCAATTTTTGTTGTTAATATGCAAAAGGATAAAAACAGAAGAGAGCATATCAGCAAAGAATTAAATCAATATAAACTAGTTTTTGAGTTTGTTGAAGCAGTTGACGGCAATCAATTAGATGACCAGCATATTAACCGCATAACCCAAAAACAAAAAACCATTGACACAATGGGCAGGCAAATGTCAAAAAGTGAAATAGGCTGCGCGATGAGTCATCTGCATATTTATCAAAAAATGCTTGAGCAAAACATTCAACAAGCAATTATTTTTGAAGACGATATATATATATATGATTTTGCTAATTTTGTCCAAATTATTGATTTTTTGGCTAAAACAAATAGTGATAAAGCGCAAGTTTATCTGCTTACAAAAGTCATATCATATTTAAGCAAAGATACGCGAAAGATTAATGATACTTATAGTGTTGCACATTGTATTCAGGGAAAACGCACCTCTGGATATGTTGTCAATCAACAAGCCGCCAAGCAAATACTCGATATAAATACCCAGATATGGACTGTTGCTGATGATTGGGAAAGGTTTAGAATGACTACAGATGTTGATATTGCTTGCATTGTGCCACATATAGTGTGGCAAAAGACGAGTATTGCAGATTATTCTACTATATCCATGGGAATCAAAAAAAACAGGACCATTAAATACATTGCGTCAAGAAATAAAAACAAGCTTATTGCTGATATAAAAAAATACTTTTACTATATACCTTTTAAGGGTTATGTAAGATTGAAATAACCAAGGCAAAAAACAACGGATTTGTGCATTTTTTTGCTAAATTTATGTCGTAGTTATTTAGAGTATTATAATTTAGTGATAGTTTTATAGCGTGCATTTGAACAAGGTAGAATCGCTAGTTTTTTAGTAAGGGTACGACAATGGCTTTAACACGTAGAGAATTTATCAAAGTATTAGGTGCTGGTTCGGCGCTAGGTTTGATTGGCGGTTGTGGCAATAATACCAACAAGTTGTATTCCCAAGACAACATGTATGAAGTAGCAAAAACGGGCAATGCACGCATTTTGCATATTACCGATACGCATGCTAACTTGTTACCTAATTATTTTCGTGAACCAAATGTTAATTTGGGTTTTGGCGATGCTTTTGGCAAACTTCCACATATAGTTGGCAATAAATTATTCAAAGAAATTGGCGTTAAACCTGGTTCTATAGAGGCTTATGCGTTTGCTTATAATAATTTTGAAGAATTGGCTAATAAATATGGCAAAACAGGGGGGTTTGCACAAATTAAAACCGTATTGGAAGCACTTCGAGAAAGTGCAGGCGGTGTGCAAAATACTTTAACGGTTGACGGTGGCGACACATGGCAAGGCTCGGGCACGGCACTTTGGACGCGTGGAAGAGATATGGTTGAGGCTTGTAATATGCTTGGTGTTGATGTGATGGTTGGGCATTGGGAATTTACCTACAAAGAAACAGAAACACTAAGAAATATTAATCTTTTTAAGGGTGATTTTTTGGGTCAGAATGTGCGTGTTTTAGAAGATGCATTATTAGGCGATGATTACATTGCCATGAGCGAAAAATATGGTGGCACAGGGCTTTATAATGAAGACGATGCACAGGCATTTAAACCTTATGTAATGAAAAATGTGGGCGGTAATCGCATTGCGGTAATTGGGCAGGCATTTCCTCGAACATCAAATGCTAACCCAAAAAAATACTTCTTCCCAAATTGGTCATTTGGTTTGCGTGAAGATGATATGAGTGAGTTGGTTGATGATATTCGCGAAAATGAAAAACCTGATGCAGTGATTGTTGTTTCACATAATGGTATGGATGTGGATATTAAAATGGCATCACGTGTTGTTGGTATTGATGCTATTTTTGGTGGGCACACGCATGACGGCATACCTAAACCTATTGAGGTAAAAAATGCAAGCGGTGTTACTGTGGTTACTAATGCAGGTTGTTCGGGTAAGTATATCGGAATGATGGATTTGGACATTAAAGACCACAAGGTTGTGGGCTATAACTATAAGATGTTGCCTATCATTACTAATTTAATTAAACCTGATGCCGCGGTTATATCATTTATTAACAAGATGCGTAATACCAAATACGATAAAAACGTGGTAGAGGCGCGCAACCCTGTAATGAGCAATAATCCAAGTCGTGTGGGCAAAACTTATGATGAAATTCTCACCGAAAAACTTTGCACAACTGAGCAAACCCTATATCGCCGTGGTAATTTTATGGGCACTTGGGATCAGGTATTGGTAAACTCATTGCGTGAAGAATACAATTCTCAATTCTCAATGTCAGCAGGTGTGCGTTGGGGGACATCTGTGCTTTCAGGACATGACGTTATGATGGAAGATCTAATGGCTAATACGGCAATAACTTATGGCGAAACTTACGTTAGTGAGTTAAAAGGTTCACAAATCAAAGATATTTTAGAAGGCATTGCGGATAATCTTTTTGTAAAAGACCCATATTTGCAATCAGGTGGTGATATGGTTCGTATGGGAGGGTTAGATTACACGATTGATCCAGCACAAAATTTAGGCAATCGTATTAGCAATATTGTTGATGATGAAGGCGTTGCACTTGAGCCAAACAAATCTTACACAGTATCTGGTTGGGCGCAGGTCAACACAGTGGGTAAAGGACGGTTAATATGGGATGTGGCAGCGGATTATTTGCGCAAACAAAAGCATCTTAACTTAAAAAAGGTTAATTATCCAAGCATTAAGGGCGTAAAGAATAACCCTGGAATCGAAAACTATGCAGGAAAATTAATTTAGTTTTTTAATTCATTTGTCTAATATGAACCTAATTATCAAAACCTTTAAAAATCTTTGGTTTCGCGACTTAAAAGAGCAAACTATACACATCAACAATACTGCCGTGCGTATTCGTGCTGGTATTTTATTGATAATCCCTGTTTATATGGTTTTCACTTTTATTAATGTTGTGTATGGACCGACTTGGGAGATAACACCCGATTCCATTGCGGTTGATACTTATGAAACCGATTTTGATGGACGTATTGTTTATCAAGTAGAGGCAACAAGACGAGTATTTGAATATGCTTTTCAGACTAAATTATTGGTTTATGCTTTGTTTGAAATGTTATTGGGTTTGTCAGTTGTTGGTTCGAGGTTTTCACCAACAATTTTATTAGCTAGTTTTTTAGCACTTAGTAAAACTCCTGTATGGAAACCACTTGCCCCAAAGCGTTGTGCGTGGTTATTAGGGGCGAGTTTTATCTCTGTTTGTATTGTGTTTTTCAACCCAGATGCGATAGCTTCATGGATTAATGCGGTTTTAGGTAGTAATATCCCTGTTGATGAAAATTATGTACCTTCATGGTTGGCATTAAATTTAGTGTGGATATGTTTAGCGTTTATGTGGTTAGAGGCCATTCTTGGTTATTGTGCGGGCTGCAAAATTTATGCAATATTAAAGCGATTAGGTTTTGTTAATCGTCATTGCGAAGTCTGTGAAAATATTGATTGGGACAAATCCAAACGCAAAAACAACAAGCAAAATAAAAATAATCGTTAAAACCAAAATGTGCTTGTGCATACATCAGTTAGCAAATATAGGGTATTTGACATAACTACAGTATCCGCAATATTTGACATGGAAAGGCGGACAAAAACACAAACTTACAGAAAAACTAGGCGACGCAGATATTTCTTCTGCATTCAAGCAACCTTACTGTGATTTAGACAAACATCAGTGTTGTAATCCAAAATTACACCACTTAAAACCTAAAAGAATCTAGACTAAAAATCACAAATAATCCAATCTTTGGATTATTACGAATTTTCATATCCAATAAAGATTCAACAATTCACACGTAGACCTCGCCTAAAATTTATTGAACTCAATTTGTCGAGTGGCAATGACGAGTTTTAGTTTTGTGGTCATTATGGCAACCTTCAGCATCTGTTTTACCAGGATGAGCTAGGGTTATACTTGATACAAATGTGAACAATATTACTACTATCAATGTTTTTTTCATTTTTATTCTCCTAATAATTTTTTATTTTTAACGCTTGTTAAAAATAGAGTTAAACAACCTATAACAATTATAAATTGCCGTTATAGGCTGACCCTCGTCAATTATATACCTATAAACCTGCTGAGTTGCTAAATAGTGGCAAAGCAAACAGCAAAAAATATTATGGGTTTACGCATAAAAAAAATCACCGCGCTTAATATTGCAATAGCAGGGGGTTTTTGGAGAATTAACTAAACATTTAAAAACAATTTTAGATAAAAGTTGGGTTCAGGTATTTTTGTATTCTAATTTTTAAATTCCACCTTAATTGTTTTTTTCCGAATAACAACTGTTTTTGCCAATTTATCGTGCCACCCTTGTTTTCTTTTATCAAATGCTACCCAGATAAATACTAAGGACGCTAGTAAAGAAACTGCCAGTGATAAATTGGATGGCCAGATAATACCTATCGAAAATACTAAGGACGCTAGGATATATGCAAAATACCTCCCCATGATTTGTCCGACGCTTAATTTTCCACCAGTGTCAGCATCAACTATCTTTATGTTTAATGCCATTTTTCCAGGGGTAGCGGATTTATATAACCAAAACAACATAATTGCAATAGATGGTAATACGTGATTTATTAGAAAATCAGCAGGACCCAAAATTATTGATTCGTTTTTCCACACTAAATCACCATATATCATTATCGTTAATGGCATAGTAATCATGGCAATTAAGAACTTATCAATTAATGACGCAGCAACTCTTATCCAAAAACCCGCATATTCATACTTTTCGTGATCCATTTTGCCCTCCATTGTTTTAAAGATTTTAAACGCAATCTAAGTGTATAGAACGCTCCTGATTCTTGCTTTGCAAAATTCTATTTTAATAAATTAGATAAATTTTTTATGTGTTTTTGTCCCGTATGTTTTTACTAATTCTATTAAATCTTTATTCATAAAATAAATCTCCATTGGTGTGTTTTGGTTTATGTTCACCATTTATTTTTCTTTGTTTAAAAGTTTTATGGACTGTATGTAATTCTTTTTCTTTATTTAGTTTAGATTGTTCATTTGCCGCATTCGCTATTCTATCTTGGGCGTATTTTATGTAATTCTTGCTCACATCTATACCTATGTAGTTAAAACCTAGTAATTTAGCGGCAACGCAAGTAGTCCCACTACCTACATAAGGGTCCAATACAACACTAGCAGAATCCTCTTTTAACATAGATAAAATAATTCTTATTGGCAACCATAGGGGAAATGGTGCTGGATGTGGATTCTTGTTTTCAGGTGGATTCCTCCATATTGATGTCATTTTTGCATCTTTTGATGCTAATTCTTTACCGATTTTATTATTGTCTATAGGTTTATATAACCAATAAATTCTTTCCTCCACCTGCCAAAATCTCCAACCACGAATGTTGCCCGCTATTGTCCTATCCCAAATAATTTCTTGTCTTATATGCCACTTCGTGCTTCGCAACCAATCCATGGGATGTAGCATATTTCCTTTTTCCCATCTTAGTTTGTGGTTGTAGAAAAAAGAACCTCCATTTTTAGTAATTCTGTAAATTTCGTTTAGGACTTTTATTTGATTTTGCTGGTATTTTTTTTCTGGTAGAGTATCTTTAAATTTGTCATAAATTACCTTATCAACCAACCACCCGTTATTTTTTTCTTTTTTGTTGTATGGCGGTGAAGTAATGCCTAAATCTATGTAATTGCTTGGAATCTTTTTCAAAATTTCTAAAGTATCCCCTAGATGCAATTTATTTATAAACTTTGGCATTATGCTATTATTTTTTTATGAGTGTCTTAACTGGTTAAGCAAGTTTTCCAAACTCTGCGAGTAAAATATTTTTTAAATGTAATTCTTACCAAAAAAACCTACATTACTCATTGTTATTGTTTTAGACTTTTCAAGCGCAGTCTAAGCGCATTGAGTTTAATAAAACCTGTTGCGTCTTTTTGATTATAAGCACCCTCGTCATCTTCAAAAGTGGCAATTTTTTCACTAAATAGCGAATTGTTAGATTGACGACCAACCACTATAACATTACCCTTATAAAGCTTTAGGCGTACTACCCCATTAACCACCTGTTGTGTTTGATCAATAGCGGCTTGCAACATTTCACGCTCTGGGGCAAACCAAAATCCGTTATAAATTAATTTGGCGTATTTTGGCATTAATTCGTCTTTCAAATGCATTGCTTCTCTATCCATAGTTAGGCTTTCCATTGCACGGTGTGCTTTTAACATTATAGTTCCCGCTGGCGTTTCATAACAACCACGGGATTTCATGCCAACAAAACGATTTTCTACAATATCATCACGCCCAATACCGTGTGCACCTGCGCGTTGATTAAGTGTTTCCATCACTTGTGCAGGTGTCATTGCCTTGCCATTGATAGCAATAATATCACCTCTTTTATAAGTGAGTTCTAAGTATTCGGCTTTATCGGGTGCATTTTCAGGTGCGGTTGTCCAACGCCACATATCATCTTCTGGCTCAATCCACGGATCTTCCAAAATATCGCCCTCATAAGAAATATGCAATAAATTTGCATCCATTGAATAAGGGGATTTTTTGCTTTGTTTTTGGTAATCAACCTCAATGCCGTGTTGTTTGGCGTAGTTCATTAAGGATTCACGAGAGGATAAATTCCATTCACGCCAAGGCGAGATTACCTTAATATCGGAATCCAGAGCATAAGCATTAAGCTCAAAACGCACTTGGTCATTGCCTTTGCCTGTTGCGCCATGACTGATGGCGTCCGCACCTACTTCGTTAGCAATTTCTACCAAACGCTTAGCAATAAGCGGGCGGGCAATTGCGGTGCCCAGCAAATATTCGCCCTCGTAAATAGCATTGGCACGAAACATTGGAAAAACAAAATCTGAGGCGAATTCTTCACGTAAATCCTCAATGTAAATTTCTTTAACTCCAGACGCTTTGGCTTTGGCGCGTGCAGGCTCTACTTCTTCACCTTGCCCTATATCAGCGGTAAAGGTTACTACCTCGCACTTATAAGTGTCTTGTAGCCATTTAACAATAATGCTGGTGTCTAATCCGCCCGAATAGGCAAGTACTACTTTATTCATCTTTTTTGTCCCCATGTTTTTGTTAATAATAATTCTTTTGCTGGTTTAACGCCCTTGATTTTTTATTGTTTTTACGTGTGTTATAAATATTTATTTAACCACGTAACAATGCTTAGTATTAGAATCAATTTTTGACTTGATTTTATCTTTAATACCTAAGTTAAAACGGTAACCATTATCCAAAGATTTTAGTGTTATTTGTTGTTTTTAACTATAATAAAATTACTTGAATCTAGTATATGGGGGTAGTTTTTAAGAATTAAAACCCTCTTTGCGTTAGAGTTATGTTTATAACAATCTTATTAGGGCAAATATCACCGATTAAGCCTATTTAAAACAAATGAGGAAAATATTGAGGAATTTCAACATGTTAAGGCGCATAGGTATAATTACCCGAACTACTTAGAATATGCAATAGTTATACAACATCAAAATAAACGAGATGGCTAAGTTTTTTCCAGAATTTGACAAAATACCAACACTAACACAAAAACCAACAGATGGCGAATTGCACGCTTTGAAAGTGTTAAGCGATTTATCAGATGATTATGAAGTTTATTTTCAGCCTTTTATTAATGGACATAATCCTGATATTATCGTAATGAGAAAGAATTATGGTGTTTTAATTATTGAAGTTAAAGATTGGAAATTAAATAATTATCGAATTGATAAAAATGATAAAAATGATAATTGGATATTACGTAAAGAAAATATCCCAATTAAATCACCAATCGAGCAAGTAAAGTCATACAAAGACGATTTGTATGATCTAAGCATTCCTTCCTTGCTTGAATTAAACATAAGAAACAGAGGACATTACGGAATAGTGGGAATTAGTGTTTATTTTCATTACGAAACATCTAAATCTATTAAAGATAATGGCGTAAGAACAAATAAACATTGTCCAATTTATGGTAGAAATAATTTCACAGTAAAAAAATTAGAGCAGTACTCCTTGCGGAAATATACAAATAGGTTATTTACCTATGAAATTTATAAAGAATTTCAAAGATTTTTAAAGCCCTCTTTTCATACTTTAGAGCAGGCTCAACCAGTTAATTTAAGTCCAAAGCAAAAAGATCTTGCCATAAGTGAAAATAGACAGCAGAAAATTATAGGTGTTGCTGGTTCTGGAAAGACACTTGTTTTGGTACAAAGAGCAGTAAATTCCCACATTAGACATGGTGAGGAGGTTTTAATTCTTACTTTCAATATTACATTAATAAACTATATCCGTGATAATTTGAATAGATATATTCATGACAATTTGAATAGAGTTAGACAAGAATTTGGTTGGAATAATTTTCATATTATTCATTATCATGCCTTTATACAGGCAGAGATTAACAATCATAATATATATACTGAAAATACCAATGAAGATGGTGTTAATCAGCATGATGAAAATTTATTTGAAAGAGTTAAAGATAGAATTACTAAATATTCTGCTATTTTTATTGATGAAATACAAGACTATAAAGAAGAGTGGGTTAGGATTATAAGAAAATATTTTCTTAAAGATGGTGGTGAATTTGTTGTATTTGGAGATGAAAAACAGAATATTTATGACCACCAATTAGATAAAGAGAAAAAACCAAATACTACCATACCTGGCAAATGGAACAAGCTTAACGAATCTTTTAGATTAGGCGATAAAATACTACAACTTGCAGAAAGGTTTCAAAATGAATTTTTTAAAGAAAAATATGAACTTGATAAGGCTATAGCAAGACAGCAAGAAATGGGTTTTAATGAAGAAAATATTGAACATTATAAATTTGATGACAATAATAACGATATTGTGATTGATTTAACTAACTTTATTTCTGAAAAACTCAAAGAATATCAAATACAACCACAAGATGCTTGCATTCTTGCACATAAAAATGAATTTTTGAGAGAATTAGACTTTCAAATAAAACACATCACAAAACAAAAGACACATACTACACTTGAAGATAAAGAAATGTATGAGTATTTATTGAGAAAATTAGACTCTAAAATAAGGAGCATTAAAAAACAAAACCTTGGAACTGAAAAAATTAAGCGTTTAATATCTAAAGCACGATATGAGTTCAAAATTACAATACGGAAAATTAAGATAAAGAAACGATTTAATTTTTGGATGAACTCTGGTGGCATAAAATTATCTACAGTGCATAGTTTCAAAGGTTGGGAAATTGATACATTGTTTTTAATTATCGATGGCAGGTCTGATTATGAAACAGTAGAATTAATATATACAGCATTAACCAGATGTAGAAATAAACTATTTATAATAAATATTAATGACGATATTTATGATGAATTTTTTAAGAATAACACCTAACATTTAATATGTCAGGTGTTATTCCTAAAAGTTACTAAACGTAAAAATTCCTAGATGTACAATAATAAATAATTGATATTTAAGAAAAAATGGCTGGGCTGGCAGGATTTGAACCTGCGCATGACGGGATCAAAACCCGTTGCCTTACCGCTTGGCGACAGCCCAATTAGGATATTATTGGCGAGGTATTTATTGCTTGTGCAACAAAACCTGACCATTTGCTTGGTAGATTGTTGAGGGCTACCAAAGCATCTTTCTCTTTTTCAAATTCTGCAAAAACACAACTTCCTGTTCCTGTCATTCGCGGTTGATACAGGTGGTTTTTGGCTAATTTTAGTTGTGTTAGTGCTTCTAAAATCTCGCCTTCCAACTGGACAGCAACCTCAAGACAATCGTTGTGTGGATTGATTAATTCTGAGAAAGGGCGTATTTTCCTTACTATAGGCGTCATTGTCAATGCCTCGTGTGAGAAAATTTTTTTGGTTGAGATGTGTTTGTTGATAGAAACGACTAGAAAATAGTGCCTTGGTAAGTTTATTGGTGTTAACACTTCTCCCACACCTTCTGCCCAAGCGCTATGTCCAGCGATAAAGATTGGCACATCAGCACCTAATGTTAGAGCGATTTTTGCGAGTTGTTGTTTTGAATAGTTTGTATTCCACAATATATTAAGCGCTATAAGTGTAGTAGCAGCATTTGAACTACCGCCCCCTAAACCGCCTCCTACAGGAATATTTTTTATGATTGATATATCGGCACCTAGTTGCGTGTTCGCTGCTTGTTGTAATGTTTGCGTGGCTTTGATAATTAAATCTTGTTCAATTGGCACATCTTCGTTGCCGCTACGCGTTATGATGCCATCTTGTCTGACGGATATTGTTAATTCATCATAATAATCCAATAATTGAAAAATTGTTTGTAGGTTATGATAACCATCTTCTCGCTTCGAATTTATATGTAAAAATAGATTGATTTTTGCGGGAGACAGCCAAGTTTTAGACATTAATAAATGTGCCTTTATAATGCTTAAGTTCGTTGATAGAACCACGAATATCAGCTAGTGCTAAGTGCGCTGATTCGCTTTTGCGTGTCATTGTTGCACGAGGATTCCAACGTATTGCTAATTCTTTGAGTGTGCTAACATCAATATGACGATAGTGAAAAAATTGCTCTAGTTTCGGCATGTAGTTGTAAAGAAATCTTCTATCTTGACAAACAGTATTGCCACACATTGGCGAGGCATTTGGGTTGACATATCCTTGCAAAAAATTTAGGGTTTGTTGCTCTGCTTGTTGCATCGAGACGTTGCTATCTTTCACGCGTTGGACTAAACCAGAATTAGTGTGATGTTTGGTATTCCATTCGTCCATGTCCGCTAAAATATTATTATCATGATAGATGGCAAGTGATGGACCTTCTGCCAAAATATTTAAGTTTTTATCAGTTACAATGGTGGCGATTTCAATAATAGTGTCTTGCTCGGGCAATAACCCTGTCATCTCCAAATCAATCCAAATTAAATTAGTGTCTTTGTTCATATATTATTTTTTTAACAGCCCGTTGATTCGCGTACGAAATCGTCAAGTTTTTGATGAGCAGAGCCATTGTTTAAAATCTGTATGGCTTTATCAATCCCCGCTTGTAGGGAATTGGCAACACCCGATATGTAAATTGCAGCACCAGCATTTAGTGCAACAATGTCTTTAGCTGCACCAGCTTCCCCATCTAATGCTTCTTGAATAAGTGCTAATGAGGCATTAGCATCTTGTGCTTTAATATCATCTAAATTACCAAGTGATAAGCCAAATTCTATTGGGTTGATAGTGTAGGTGCTTATTTTGTTGTCTTTGAGTTCGGCGACATAAGTGTCATCGGCAATTGAGATTTCATCAAGACCATCTTTAGAATGCACCACCATCACATGCTTAGAACCTAATTTTTGCAGTACGTTAGCAATTGGCTCAACCAAATTTTTGTCATAAACTCCCACTATTTGATGAGGTGCTTTTGCAGGATTAGTTAGTGGACCTAAGACATTAAAAATAGTGCGTGTCGCTAAAGCTTTTCTTGCGCTAATGGCGTGTTTCATAGCACTGTGATGTGCAGGCGCAAACATAAAACCAACGCCAATTTTTTCCACACATTTGCCGATGGCTTCTGGTGTCATGTTTAAATTAACGCCTGCCATTTCCAAAACATCAGCACTGCCTGATTTTGATGAAATAGAGCGATTTCCGTGCTTAGCAACTTGTGCCCCTGCGGCTGCTGCAACAAATGCGCAAGCAGTTGAGATATTAAATAACCCTAGATTATCGCCCCCTGTGCCACAGGTGTCGACCAAATGTCTAGTTTTGTTAATTGTAACTTTTGATGCCAATGAGCGCATTACTTTTGCAGCCGCTGTAATCTCAGCAACTGTTTCGCCTTTGATGGACAAAGCCACTAAAAAACCGCCGATTTGTGCGTCTTCGGTCTTCCCTGTCATAATATCACTCATTACCAAATGCATTTGTTCTTCGGTTAAATCTTTTCCTGTAATGAGGATTTTTATTGCTTTTTGTATATTCATTTTTTTCGCATTAGTGTTTCTATATCGTTAATGTTTTTGACTAAATTTTTAGTTAAGACCCGATTGCCATTTTCAGTTACTAAGACATTGTCCTCAATCCTGATGCCGATACCCCAATATTGAGCATCAATTTTATCAGTTCTACGAATATAAATGCCGGGTTCTACTGTGGTTATCATGCCCGCTTCATATTGACGAACTTGCTCATCTTGTTGATAGTTGCCAACGTCATGTACATCCATTCCCAGCCAATGTCCAGTGCCATGCATGTAAAACTGTGATAAATCACCATTTATTTGCAAAATACCTAAATCAATCAGCCCTTGTCTTATGATTTGCATAGCAACTTGATGGGGTTTTGTTACAAGCGTACTAGGCTTAATGCAATCAATTGCGCTGAGTTGTGCATCTAATACAATTTGATAAATTTGTCGCTGTGCCTTGCTAAATTTGCCATTGATTGGAAAAGTGCGGGTAATATCCGAGGCGTAACCTTCAATTTCACAACCTGCGTCAATAAGCACTAAATCGCCATCATTTAGTGTTTGATTATTATTAACATAATGCAATGTGCAAGCGTTTTTGCCACCAGCTACAATCGGCATATAGGCATGTTCGGCATTGTTTTTCCTAAAATTTGCATCAAAAATACTAACTAACTCATATTCAAACAAACCTGGTTTGGTTTTTTGCATGGCAATCTGGTGTGCAAGCACAGAAATATCTGCCGATTTTTGCATTAATTTAATTTCATACTTGTCTTTGTGTAGGCGCATTTCATGTAGGTATTTTGCCAGTGATTGCGTTGGAGTATCTTTTAAACATTTAATGATTTCATCATCTAAAGCGCAGGACTTGAAATCATAATACACCGTGGTTGCGTCTTTGATAAGTAGAGGTAGTCGTGCTTTTAGGGTGTTGATAGGATATGCTTGGTCTGTGCCTAATATTTTTGCTGCATCATTAACACCTAGGCATTCACCATTCCAAATCTCATGCATGCGGTTTTTTTCTTGTAGAAACATTATGTAACACTCTTTTGTAAAAACTGCAATTGCTTGGGGTTCTGTAAAACCAGTCAGATACCAAAAATCGCTATGTGGACGAAAAGGATAATGCACATCGCCATTACGCAACTGCTTTGGGTTAGTGCTTACAATCACCAAAGCACCATCATCAAGTTGGCTTAGTAATTTATTTTGTCTGTTTTTGTATACCATTTTCAATGACTTAGTTGTAAACTCTAAACTCAATTTTTGTCGGCGAATAATACCTGATTCAAAGGCTGTTTGCGCTATTTGATAATTTGAGTTTTGACCTATTGCTTATATCCTTGTTAAGTAAAATGACATTTGCTTGAATAAATTCAACTAATCGCTCGTGTTATATGTTTTGTGCAAAATCTAAAAAAAGATATATCTAATGAATGTTTATTTGGATTAAACAAGGGTAATTATTGAGTTGATAATATAAAATAGATGGTATTTTATCCAGCGCATAAGACACATATAACGTATAAACGGTTGGTTTTATGATGCTTTAAGATTTTTAACGCTAATAACATGTCAATATATGACACACCGCCTATTGTAGCGGCAGATTACAGAGATTTTTTAAGCAGTATTGAACAAGACTCTGTTGATTTGATACTCACAGATCCTCCCTATGCAATTAGCCGTGAAACTGGTTTTTCTAGTGTTGGAAAAAATAGTGTTGCAAGGTTTGGCGTTTCTATGCATTTTGGCAAATGGGACAATCAAGAAATAGATCTTAAAGCTTTGGCGGAATTGTCAATGCGCTCCCTTAGAAAAGGTGGGACTATTATTGTTTTTTATGATTTATGGAAAATTACAAAATTAGCAGATGCCTTGACTGATGCAGGTTTTAAGCAATTACGCTTTATCGAGTGGGAAAAAACCAATCCTGTTCCGTTAAACAGTAAAAGAAATTATCTTACTAATAGTAGAGAGATAGCAGCATCTGCGGTGAAACACTCAAAACCGACATTTAATAGCGAATATGATAATGGCAAATATCTATATCCAATTCATAGAGAAAAAAGAATACACCCAACACAAAAACCATTAAAACTTTTAACAGATTTAGTATTGAAGCATTCAAATGTAGGTGATATGGTAGTCGACCCATTTAGTGGTAGCGGATCGACTGCTATAGCGTCTTTAAACAATGACAGATTATTTAAGGGTGCGGATATCGATATAAAATATGTGGGAAATTCGTTAAAAAGACTGGAGAGTATAATGAGAGCAAAGAAACAAAGCAAAGAAACAAAGCAAAAGAGAGTTATTTATAGAACTTGCTAAACCTATTAAAGATGGTGTTTCCAGAGTTGTCCCAGTAACTGATTTTGTTGGAAAATATGAAAGGCTAAAAATGGGCAATGGTGGTGATTGGTGTCGTCATGATAGCAAGCTAGCTCAAGAATATAATGTAGTAAGAAATAAAGAAAAAGGCAGGATTGTATCAGTTCAATTAAATGGTTTTAATAAGAAACCTATAAAAAAGACAATCAAAGCGTCAATTGTCAAGAAAATCAAACAAAAAAGATGTGTTATATTGCACACCTCAAATCCTGAAGTTGATCATAAAAATGGCAGGTTAGATGACCCTAAATCATTAAATACAAGCACCCAAACCATGCAAGATTTTCAGCCATTATCCAAGGCGGCAAACGATGCAAAAAGACAACATTGTAAGAAATGTAGAAAAAGTGGCACTAGATTTGATGCAGCGAGTATTGGATATCCTATGTCTTATTATGAGGGTGATGCCAAGCATCAAGGAACTTGCGTAGGTTGTTATTGGTATGACCCATTAGAGTTTAGAGCTAAACTTAAATCTATTTGAATGCAAAACTAGCCTTTACTGTGGAATCTTTCAGTTATAAACCTAGAAACAATGAAAGTCCTATTTCTTTATTTATCTAAAGTTTGAGCAGATGTTTATCGAGCGGTTGTAATTAGGCAACTGTTATTTTTGAGTCCAGATATCGTCAATATCGTTTTTTAACTTTCGCTCCAATTTTTTAATTTCTTTCATTTCCTTTTGAATATTTTTTTGCGTTACTATGATTTCCTTTTGTTTTTCTAATGGCGGAACTGGAATTTTAATATTTGCAAATTGTTTAAAAGAAACACTAGGTCTAGCTGTCCCCTGCATAAGTGGTTTTACTATTTCTTTAAAAGAATCACTTTGAAAAATCTTAAGCAAAAAGTCAACATTAACTACATTTTCGTCACAATTAAAAACATTGTATATAGGGCTGACTATAACAGAATAATGGAATCTATTAAAACCTATTGTTCCTATGTCAAGACCAGGAGGTCTATATCCAAAATGTTTAGGCTTGATAACTTTATATTTTTCCCTAGAAGTCGAGGCTATACTTTTCTTAAAATATTCCTCTTGTCTTACAATTCCGCCCTTTAAACTTGAAATTGTGCAAACTGGATATTGCTCCCAATCTTTACCAGCCAATATTTTTTCTTCAAAACAAATATCTTCCAACTTGAACATACTATATTTTGTTTTGTGTATATTGCTACTTTCTTTTTTCCATATAAAGCTATTTTTTTTAATATTTTCTACACTTAATATTGCAAAATCTAAATTTAAAATATCTTCTTTATCTATTTTACTAAAATTTATATAATCTATTTTTTTCAAGTCATTTTGACTAATTTTTTTTCGCAACTTATCCAAAGAAAAACCATCATTTTTGACATCAAAATACCAAATTCTATCTTTTGTCTTTTTGCTATGACAATCTGTAAAGTATAGAATGTTGGTTTTTGCTTTTGTGTATGGCTCAAATACACCTTGAGGCAAAGAAATAATCGTTTTCAAGACAGCGTTGTCCATTAAAAACTTCCTTACATTTTCTGTTGCACTTTTACTTGTAGATAATAAACCGTCAGGGACAATAACAGCCATTCTGCCACCTTTTTTAACCGCTCTAAAACAATGCAATAAGCAAACACCATCACCGTTGTTTTTCGCTATTCCATTGTAATACAAATGACTTGTTTTTGTTTTTTGAGAGAAAGGCATATTTGTAATAACTATATCATATTTATTATCAATAGGATTTTCTAGGCTATCCAATTGCTTAACTCCGCTATGTCCATCTCCGTGTAGAATCATATTCATTTTAGCAAGCCTTGAATTTGCGGTTATTTCGCCACCAA
Source organism: uncultured PS1 clade bacterium (assembly GCA_937950605.1). Lineage (GTDB taxonomy): Bacteria > Pseudomonadota > Gammaproteobacteria > PS1 > Pseudothioglobaceae > Thiodubiliella. The sequence continues at coordinate 19,851 of CALFDA010000043.1, forward strand.
AAATAGTTTTTTCTTTTAATATTTCTTTCTCTTTCTCTGTAGTGATAATTGTATTATCTTTGATGTGATTAAATGCTTGGGTTAAAAAACCACCAGTCCCACAAAAAGGGTCATAAATAGTCTCTTTAAATTTGGGATTCACTAAATTCACAATCGTTTTAGTTATATGTCTTGGCGTAAAATACTCCCCTAAATCGTTATTTGTTGCTGTTGCTTGTTGCAAAAAATACTCAAAGGCATCGCCTTTTATATCTGTGTCAATCGTGGATAAAGTAAGTTTGTCTAATTTAGTGATAATTTCTCTTAGCGTATCAGGTTTTTTAATTTGTAATTCTGTAAAAACAGACACCCCATATTTTTGCTTCATATGTTCTAAAATCTGATTAACTGTATTGATTAAAATCTCATTATCAACTTCTTTAATACTATCCCAAATATTATCAGCTTTATTTTCAGTATAAAGTTTTAAAAAAAGGATATTTGCAAATTCAGAAAGTCTTTCAATACCTGCTCTTAACCCTTCTCCTCTTAAAGTATTATTAAGACTTTTAAAAATAGTTATCAGCTCTTGTCTTGAGACTATAACGTCTTTAGGGATTGTATAAATTGAGTTTGTATTTTCTTCTAAAAATTTTAAAGATTCTTTTTGACTTACAAGTTCATTGA
>CALFDA010000044.1 GCA_937950605.1 uncultured PS1 clade bacterium
ACTGCCTATCGCCAATTAAGCGATGACGAAAAGCAAAACCTAACTTTGACGCTAGTATTAGAAAAACCAACAATGATTAAACGCCCTGTTTTAGTAACAGACAACAGCGTTGGTGTTGGGTTTGATAAAGGTTTTTACCAACATCTATAAAAATACAAAAATTTGAGAAACTATTTTGCATGCAGGTTGCACGGGTTTTGGTTTATTTTTTAGTTAATATTATCGCCAATCGGTAAACATAAAACCATCACGCTTTATAGTTTTGTTTTGGGTAAGATTAATAGGCTTGGCAAAGTTTGGCGAATCATATACAAAGGTATGAAATTCGCCATTTTCACCACAAGGGTCAATTTGTTTTGGTAGATCTTCTAACAACATTTTATTATATTCAAGCCCAGCAAACTCAGAATTTAACTTGCTATGATCAATACAAGTTATTTTGGCTTTAATGCCTATATTGATAATATTTTGGGATAATTTTTTGGTATCAATACCCCAGCAAGGAAATAATGTATCAATGCCTGTGCCTTGCATTTGTTTAATACGATAATTACGAATATCTTCTAAATATAAATCGCCAAACGCTACAAGTTCAACCTTGTTTTGTGTTAATTGTTTAATAAAATCTTGCATAATATTTTCATACATAACATTTGAACAAGGATAAGGCAATTTGATAATGGTGAGCGGTAGACCAATGCTTTTAGCCTGTTTTTTTAATAAACTAATGCGTACCCCATGCATTGACACTCGCTTAAATTTTTGACTAACACTGGTAAAAAGACCTAGCAGTTTAATATTTGGATTTTTTAACAGTAAATACAGGGCATAAGCACTATCTTTGCCACTGCTCCATGATAATAATGTGCGTTTAGAATTGATAATTTAAGCCTATTTCAAATGTTCTGCCCAACTGATTATAACCATTGGCTACAGTATAATTTTTGTCGGTTGCGTTTTTAATATTGAATAATACTTTGGCATCGTTGTTCACATTATAACCACTTGATAAATTCACTAAAGTATAGCCGCCTAATTCAACACCACCATCTAGGGTAGAGGATTTGCTAATGATTTGTATTCTTGGGCTGAATTTGTCATATTGTTTGCTAATTGTTAAGCCAGCGATATTTTTAGGTCTTCTAGCGGGCTGTTCGTTACTATCGTTTTTGCGGCTTTTAGAATAAGTGTAGTCGAAGTTTATATTATATCCGTGAGTGTTAGCATCTAATAATATCTCGGCGCCTTTGGCGGTGTATTTACCTTGATTAGCATAAACACAATTTGACCATGATGGATCACATCCTATCCATTCAATAACATCTTGTGCCTTGTTTTTAAATAATGACAAACCAATTTCACCCCAAGCATGGCTTTTGGTTAAGCCTATATTAATATTTTTTGCAGTTTCTGGTTTTAAATCATTGATTTGAGTGCCAGATGTTACTTGTTTAAGGGTTGGTGCTTGAAAAGCACTGTTGTAATTGCCTGTTAGCCTAATACTATTGTCTAATTCTTTAGCAATACCTATGTTATAAACATTGTGATAGCCAAACTTATTGTGTTTAATATAGCGAAGCCCCGCATTCATATCTAAATCATCGATATTTTTTTGCCAATTAACAAATAAATCTGTGCTTATATGTTTTAAATTATTTGTAGTATTTGCATCTTCAAGTCGTGATAAACCAACGGTAAATAGAGCATTATCAACTTTAATATCGTTTAGTGCTGTTAGCGTGATACTTTTGTATTTATCACCAACCGTGGTGGCATTTGTGCCATAGTTTCTTTGGCTAGTAGTTTGTGCAAGCAATAATTTGGCTTTCCAAGTGTTGCTAAAACTCTTGTTTATATTCATATCCAATTTATTGAATTTTCTGTCTGCTAATTTGTCTGGGTTCATTACAAACTTGTTTAAAACAGGGTCATAATCAGAGCCATCATATTCGGTTTTGTTTCGACTTTTTAAATAACTCACATCAAAATTCTTATTACCCAATTTTATTTGTGTAGTTTGATTATCGATGCTATCTTTTTCACCACTTGAATCGGCTGTTTGGGCATTGATACCATCGGTGTCATATTTGTTATGGATAAAGCGCACAAACCCATCTTTATCACCATCATTTGCTAAGAGTGTATAGGTTTTAGAGTTATGCGTGCCAAATTTGGTATTGATTGCAAAATTTTTAGTATCTGCCCATTTTTTTGTAGTGATACTTATAACTCCTGCAATTGCCGAAGAACCATACAAAACAGAGCCTGAATTTTTGATTACCTCGATTTTTGCAATATCGCTAAGTGCGATGTTTGTTAATCCGTATTCAACCGCGCCATTTATAGAATCTGCGCTATTGACACTAACGCCATCAAGCAAAACTAATGTATGGTCTGATTCTCCACCGCGCATAAAGAGTGCAGGTATATTGCCATGTGGGTTATACAAACCAACACTTGGCACAGTTGCTAAAAAATCCAGAAAAGTATTAGCACCAGTTGCTTTAATATCATCAGCATTAAAACTAAGCGTCGAGGCAAGCGAGCCAATGGCTGGATTATCAGTGCGATATTCAGTATTAAGGTAAATAGGAATAGGTCCTAAAACTGCATTCGCGTTTAAGCTTGTGATTAATGTTGCACACACAAGTATTTTTTTCATATTTGCCTTTTGTGAATCAAACTATGTATTTGTATTGATACTTCACAGATACAAACATCATTGTGAGAATACATTAGATTTTCACCTGTATCTATAATATAAAACAAGCGAATCATAGTATTTTTAAATATTAATTTATGTCATAATATTCATATTTATTATTATTTTTATTTATGATAGAGGTTTCACATTTAGCATTACTCAAGGCACTCAACAAGCAAGGCAGTGTATCTAGGGCGGCAGATAGTTTGTTTGTTACACAATCTGCCTTATCACATCAAATTAAAAAACTTGAGCATTTAATTGAAAGCACTATTTTTGTGCGCCACTCTGAACCACTAAAATTTACCCCGCAGGGAAAAGCATTATTGAGATTGGCAGACGAAGTATTGCCCAGAATAGACAAAATAGAAAAACAATTACTTGATAATGAAACTGGACGACTTAATATTGCTATTGAATGCCATAGTTGTTTTGATTGGCTAATTCCCACTTTAGATGTGTTTCGAGAAAAACAGCCGAAAGTAGATTTTGATTTATCTTTGGCGTTTAGTTTTGAGCCAATGCAAGCACTTAAAAATTATGATATTGATATGGTGCTAACTTCAGACCCGATTCAAGATAAACAATTTGATTATTTTCCGTTATTTAATTATCAAATGTTAGCAGTTATGTCGCATAGCAACATATTGGCTAGTAACAAATATTTGACACCTAAGGACTTGCAAGATCAGGTTTTGTTAACTTATCCAGTAAACCCCAAGCGATTAGATGTATTTAACTATTTTCTCAATCCCGCAAATATTAGACCAAAAAAAATCCGTCAAGTTGAGTTACCATTAATGATGATTCAATTAGTGTTAAACAATCAGGGTTTAGCAACGATGCCACAATGGGCTTTGACAGATGAACAAAAAACTAAAATCGCTCTAAAATCTTTAGGAAAAAATGGCGTATGGCGCACCTTATATTTAGCAGTTAGAAAACCAGATATGAGCTTGAGTTATATTCAAGAATTTGCACGTATTGCTAAGATGGTTTCTAGTGAAATTTTGCAAGATATTAGAGCACCTATTCAAGTTTAAATCGTTTGCTTTTGAGCAAGCGAAGATACACCCTCGTAACATAATCACAAGAATCTATTAACAAACTCGTAGACTTGCTGATAAACCACAGTTTAAGCAAATTGCCTATTTTTGTGTTGGTTTTTATTATGCTATCATTACAATCACGAGCAGTTTTGACAAATAAATGTTGTAAAATGTCGGAGATTTGTCCTTGTGGCTCAGTTGGATAGAGCAGCCGCCTCCTAAGCGGCAGGTCAGTGGTTCAAATCCACTCAAGGACGCCATAAAAATGGCTGAAATGCATCAAAAAGAGTGTTTGCGTGGCACAATCAAATCGCACAAAGATTGCATATTGTTGTGTGCCATTTTATGATGCAAATACATACTAATGAATTACATTTGCAACTAGTAGCAATGTTATAGACAAAATTTTTAAATTTCTAAGTAAGATAATCTTTCTGCGTTTAGAGAAAATAACGATAAAAGTGCTATCCTTATGCTGTTTCTGTTATGACAAATTTAAAAATAATCTCAATTACACAAAAACTAGGACATAAACCTTACGACGAATGTTAGTTAAACAATTAAACAACATATTTTTGCTAATTTAACAGCAAGTTAAGACAATATCTATTGATGATAACTAGGGAATGGCAATGAAATTTTTATATAATCTGGTGGCGAAAAATGAGTGGCAATAGTATTGGAAAATTATTTACAGTAACCACCGCTGGTGAGTCACATGGTGAAGCTTTAATTGGTATTGTTGATGGCTGTCCACCTGGTATGGCACTATCAGAAATGGATTTACAGGGCGACCTAGATTTAAGAAAACCAGGCACTTCGCGTCATACAACACAACGTCGTGAAGCTGATTTAGTAAAAATCTTATCAGGCACTTTTGAAGGCAAAACCACAGGCACACCGATTGCGCTGATAATTCAAAACACCGACCAACGCTCTAAAGATTATGGCAATATTGCCAATTCTTTCCGTCCAGGTCATGCGGATTACACTTATCAACAAAAATACGGTATTCGCGATTACCGTGGCGGCGGACGTTCTTCTGCACGAGAAACCGCAATGCGTGTTGCCTGTGGCGGTATTGCTAAAAAATATCTAAAACAAACTTTCGGTGTTGAAATCAAAGGTTATCTTGCACAATTAGGTTCAATCAAAGTACAAACTTTGGACTGGGACGAGGTGCACAATAACCCTTTCTTTTGTCCTGATAGTAACAAAATAGTAGAGATTGAAAACTATATGGATGCCTTGAGAAAATCAGGAGATTCTATTGGTGCACGCATTAATATAGTTGCTAATAATATGCCTGTTGGGCTAGGTGAACCCATTTTTGATAGGTTAGAAGCCGATATTGCACATGCAATGATGAGCATTAATGCTGTTAAAGGGGTGGAAATTGGCACTGGGTTTAGATGTGTAACACAAAAGGGTACAGAGCATCGTGATAGCATTACCCCACAGGGATTCACCTCTAACAATGCAGGGGGCATACTCGGCGGTATTAGCTCTGGACAAGATTTGTTAATTTCTATTGCGCTTAAGCCAACCTCAAGTTTACGTCTGCCAGTGCAAAGTATTGACAAAAATGCCGAATCAACACAAGTTGTTGTTACAGGTCGTCATGACCCATGTGTTGGTATTCGTGCTACTCCAATTGCTGAAGCAATGTTAGCAATCACACTCATGGATCACGCTCTACGTCAACGCGCACAAAATGCACAGGTCAAATCAGCCACTCCTATCATTCCTGCAAGCAAATAAGATTAATCTATAGCAAGAAAAATGCTTTTTTAGTCAATAATGCTAGGTTATTGCAAAAAAATAGGTGAAAATTTATCTAGTTTTCAATTTAGTCAATTTTTTGTTTAAATATTAGCACTTTATTGAATTTTTTAAGTAGGCAATTATTAAATCTATAGAATTTTTCACTTTACACATTTAGATTTGTAATAGATGGTTTTGCTGATACTAATTAACCCCACAGACAACCATGCGTGTGTTATTTTGCTTGTTGGTTTATTACGCCAAGCAAATTTTTTTGAGTTCTAACATATTTACGGCTTATATATGATTTGTTAAATATAAAAAACTGCTTGTTTTCTTGTTGTGGAATTTCTCTGTATTTGTAGTAGTTAGATTTTTGAGGTATTACATTGAGTTTAAAAAGTGAATCTAAAAACACATTTTAATGGTTGATTAAGCAAATACATTAATGATGCGAACTTATTAAGGTAAATTTGCTTGATACGCTATATTTTTATCGTTAATGACATATT
>CALFDA010000045.1 GCA_937950605.1 uncultured PS1 clade bacterium
TTGTAAAATCTTCATTTATCTAAACAAAATAATTGCTAAGCACTTTGTCAAACGACACATCTAACAAGTTATATTTTTGTTGCATAATACAAACCAAAAAACCTCTGAATTATCAAATACCACAAACAGTGTTTGAATTAGGTATTATTACACCTAAAGTTTAGACTAGGAGCATAAACCGCATTGAAAAAAAATACCAAATCTAGTTCATCTAACACCTCAAAACCACGCTCACGCACAAAAAGTGAGGTGCTTTTTATTATGCTTACGATGCTTGGGTTAGTTTTTTTTATTGCGCTTATTTCTCATATACCAACAGAAGACCCATTTTCTAATGGCGTTACACTAGATGGCTCGGTAATAAACTCGGCTGGTATTATTGGTGCTTATTTAAGCGGTGTTAGTTTATATTTTTTGGGCTATAGTGCTTATTTGATTCCCATCTATTTGATTTGGCTGGGTTATAAAATTCATAAAAATTCTAAGCAACAAACCATCAACTCTAATATTGCCAAAATTCGATTTATCGCAACCCTTGTGCTTACAATCAGTTGTGCAGCATTACTTGCGCAGCTTTTTGCTGAAAAATCTTATGCAGGCGGCTATATTGGCAATGTATTGCACGAGTATTTTGGCGTTTTGTTTGGCTCAACCTCTCTCTTGGTTTATCTTGGCATTATTATGGTTAGTGCTGGTATTGCTAGTGGATTGTTGTGGCAAAATGTCTTGGCCTTTATTCTTTCTCCATTAACAAAAATCAAAATAAAGAAGCCTCGCGCCAAAAAAAAACCGATAGGCAAAAAGACAACGCTATTTGGCAAAGCAAAATCTAGTAAATCAACAAAAACAACCAAGACAACTAAAAATAGTGCTAGCTCAACTGACAACAAAACACTGTTGCCTGACTTGTCATTACTTGACGACATCAAGAAAAATGACAAAGGATTCTCCGAAAAAGAAATTGAGACAATGTCAAGACAGGTGGAACTCAAGTTCAAAGACTTTGGTTTTGACGTTAGCATCACCACAGTTACACCAGGTCCAGTTGTTACACAGTTTGAATTGTCATTAGCACCAGGAGTTAAGGTATCGCAAATTACAAATCTCGGCAAGGATTTAGCTCGCGCTTTATTGGTTGAAAGCGTTCGCGTTGTTGATGTTATTCCGGGCAGACCCGTGATTGGCTTAGAAATTCCTAATACCGAAAGAGAAATGATTGGGCTCAAAGATATTTTGTCTGCTAAAGAATTTACCAGTTCGACCTCTATGCTCACTGTGGGGCTTGGTAAAAACATTAACGGACGCCCAATCGTTGCAAATTTGGCAAAAATGCCGCACCTACTGGTGGCGGGTGCAACAGGCATGGGGAAATCGGTTGGCTTAAACGCAATGATTTTAAGTGTGTTATACAAAGCCACGCCAGAGCAGGTACGCATTATTATGATTGACCCTAAGGTTGTGGAAATGTCTTGTTATGCAGATGTACCACACTTGCTAACTCCCGTCATTACCGATATGAATCAGGCTGCCTCTGCATTGTGGTGGTGTGTCAATGAAATGGAACGTCGCTATTCGCTATTAGCTAAATTTTCAGTGCGCAACATTGATGGCTTTAACGAAAAACTTAAAAAAGCCAAACAACAAGGGGCGCCTTTGCTTGATCCATTCTTTAAAGAAAAAGAAGAAACTACCCAACAGAGCGAAACTGCGCCCGAATTAAAACCCCTGCCGTTAATTATGCTATTGATTGACGAATATGCCGACATGCTAGGCGCATTACAACAAGAAGACCGCGCCAAATCCAAACGTGCAGAGGCACTTATTATCCGTCTTGCACAAAAAGCTCGTGCTGCTGGTATTCACTTAATTATTGCCACTCAGCGTCCAAGTGTCGATGTGATTACTGGACTAATTAAATCTAATGTGCCATCTCGCGTTGCTTTTAAAGTGGCTTCAAAAGTTGACTCTCGCACTATTCTTGACCAAAGTGGTGCAGAACAATTATTGGGCATGGGTGATATGCTTTATATGACTCCGGGCATCTTGCACCTGACGCGAGTACACGGTGCTTTTGTTAGTGATAATGAAATTGCTAATGTAGTCGGTTTTTTACGTAAACATTCGCAAACTAACTATATTGATAGTGTTGTTAATGCTCATAGCGAGTCTGCTAATTCTCGCGAAGGCAGTGCAGAACAAAGTGGAGAAATGGACGATTTATATGATGAAGCATTGCAAATTGTTACCTCTTCGCGTAGAGCTTCTATCTCAAGCCTACAAAGACGGCTACGTATCGGCTACAATCGTGCAGCACGCATTATTGAAGACATGGAGGCTGCAGGCGTTGTAAGTCCTATGAATAACGCAGGCAATAGACAAGTATTAGCACCAGCACCTATTGACGAAAATTAAATCGCTTGCACTTATTGTTCTTTGGGTAAATGTTGCATTTGGCAAAAATAACCAGTTTATTGGATTTTTTAATAACATAGATCCGCCAAAAACCGATTTGTCACAAGCAACTTATAATGGGTAATTTTAATGGGTAATTTGTGCTAACAAATAAATCGTTAAGGCAACTTGATGTTTACAATTAAGTTGATATACAACAATGAACTATGACAAATTGCGCAAAGCTGGAGCAAGCAATTTTGCAAAAAACCTTTCTAAAACACTACCTTATTAACTGATACAAAGCCGAAAATTTCTCATACTACAGATGATATTGTCTAGTATTTAACAATAAATTCTAACACTTAGCTAAGAAATTTGGTTTTGTTAGCAAACAGTTATGCACTACTACATTAAACGACAATCTAGGGATTGTTAACCCAAAAATTTAATTTACAAGATTTTGCGCTAAATATTGCATCAATTTGTGATGTTATGAAATAGGTGCTACAGCCTAACTTCTATGTTATTTTCTTGCATGGCTGTTTTTGCTTGTTTAATCGTATATTCGCCAAAATGAAAAATACTCGCCGCTAATACGGCATCTGCTCCACCTTGTAAAATTCCCTGTGATAAATGTTTGAGATTGCCCACACCGCCCGAGGCAATCACTGGCACCTTGACTGCATCTGCAACCGCCTTGGTAAGTGCCAAATCAAAGCCTGTTTTAACGCCATCACAATCCATTGATGTAAGCAGCACTTCGCCCGCGCCATGCTCACCTGCAGTCATTTTTATTGCCCATTCAATCGCATCAATGCCCGTAGGTTTGCGTCCACCATGGGTAAAAATCTCCCACTTATCTTCAGCAACCTGTTTCGCATCAATAGCAATTACAATACACTGCGAACCAAACTCTTCGCTCAACTGATTGATTAAATCGGGGTTAAAAATAGCTGCAGAATTGACTGCTATCTTGTCAGCACCAGCATTTAGCATAACACGCACATCTTGTGCTTTGCGAATCCCGCCACCCACCGTCAGAGGGATAAATACTTGGTCGGCAATCGCCTCAACCATATGCACTGTTGTATCTCTATTTTCATGCGAGGCGGTAATATCTAAAAAAGTAATCTCATCAGCACCCTCATCATCATAGCACTTAGCCACTTCAACAGGGTCACCCGCATCTTTAATGTCAACAAACTTAACACCTTTAACCACACGACCATCGCGCACATCAAGACAAGGGATAATTCTTTTTGCCAAACTCATAAACTTGAATTTTACCTTAGTCGGTATAATTTAGCCCCATGGATATCCCTAAACACATTGCAATTATTATGGACGGCAATGGTCGTTGGGCACAAAAACGCAAATTGCCACGCATCGCGGGACACAGACAAGGCGTGCATGCAGTGCGAGAAATAGTTAAGTATTGTGGGGCAATTGGTGTCGAAACTCTCACGTTGTTTGCTTTTAGTAGCGAGAACAAGCATCGTAGTAATGAAGAAGTAACTTTGCTGTTTAAATTGTTTTTAAATGTACTTGCACAAGAGGTTAAAAAGCTTGATAAACACAACATCAAACTCAAAATTATTGGCGACATATCGCTATTTCCTAGCAACATACAAAAAACAGCCATTCAAGCACAAACTTTATTAGCTAATAACACAGGTCTAACTTTAGTTATTGCCGCTAATTACGGGGGTCGATGGGATATTGTCAATGCTTGCAAGCAAGTTATCAACAGTGGCATTAATGCCGATAAACTTAACGAATCGAACTATGCACAATATTTATCGTTACAAAATAATGCAATAGATTTGTTAATTCGCAGCAGTGGAGAACAACGCATTAGCAATTTTTTACTATGGAATATTGCTTATAGTGAATTGTATTTCACCAACACATTATGGCCAGATTTTAATATTGACGAACTAGACAAGGCAATTAAGAGCTTCAATCGTCGCAATAGGCGTTATGGGGTAATACATGAGTGAATTAAGAAAAAGGCTATTAACAGGTGGTGTCTTGGCTTTGTTAATGCTACTCTTAATCTTCAAGTTTCCAACAGGTTTTAATTTACTTGCAGTCGTTGTTACTGCAATTGGTTTGTATGAATATCTCAAACTAATACGCACCTCAACCATAAACAAAATCATTAGTATTGTTGTATTGATACTTAGTGTTTGTTTGATGCTTACGGTGCCAACAATAATCAATAACGCTTCTTCCGCACAAAGTCTTTATATTGTGGTTTTGTCGCTAACATGCTTTTGGTGGTTGAATAACTTTTGGATAGTCGTCAATTATCCAAAATCAAAACCTGCAATTATTTTTACACCCATCAAGCCCAGTTTATTGTTTGTACCTTTATTTCTTTTGTCTTTACTTGAATCTAGTCTAATCTTGTTATTGTTTTTAATTGTTTGGGGTGCTGATAGTTTTGCGTATTTTTTGGGCAATGCATTTGGCAAACACAAACTTGCGCCCAATTTAAGCAAGGGAAAAACCATAGAAGGGGTAATTGGTGGCATGATTGGTGTATTGTTTATCACTGGTATATGGATGCTCTGTTATAACGAAACAAACTGGGGGTTTTTGTTGCTGGCATTAGTAACTGGCGTGTTTTCTGTGGTGGGTGATTTATATGAAAGTGTTTATAAACGCGAAGCAGCAGTTAAAGATTCTGGCAATTTATTACCAGGACACGGTGGTGTTTTAGATCGCATTGATGGTTTATTGGCAGCAACGCCAATTTTTATAATAGGCGCATATTTGTTATGAAAAATATCACCATCTTAGGTGCAACAGGCTCAATTGGCGATAGCACATTATCGGTGATAAGTTTACACCCCGATAAATTTAATGTTTTTGCTTTGAGTGCGCATCGAAACTGGCAAAAAATGCAACTCTTGTGTGCAAAATTTCAACCTAATATTGTGGTGATGAGCGATGAAACAGCAGCAGAAAAATTAGCCAACACAATCAACAGCGATATACAGGTTCTATCAGGCGCACAAGCACTTAATACAATCGCTGCGCATGATAAAACGGATTATGTAATGGCTGCAATTGTTGGTAGTGCTGGCATGGCATCTAGTCTAGCCGCTGCCAAAGCGGGTAAACGCGTAATGCTTGCTAATAAAGAATCTTTGGTTTTAGCGGGAAATTTATTTATGCAAGTAGTACACGATAATAACGCTGAATTAATTCCCGTTGATTCTGAACATTCAGCAATTTTTCAATGCTTGCAAAGTGGCAAAGTGGGCTTAAACAAAATTCAACTCACCGCTAGTGGTGGTCCGTTTTTACACACCCCCATTGAAAAACTACACACAGTTACCCCGAGTGAGGCTTGCGCTCATCCAAACTGGTCAATGGGAAACAAAATCTCTGTTGATTCGGCAACCATGATGAATAAGGGTTTAGAGGTAATTGAAGCGCACTATTTATTTGATTTGCCTGCGGAAAAAATCGATGTTGTTATTCATCCACAATCGTTTATTCATTCTTCGGTTTATTATAAAGATGGCGCAATCATATCTCAACTTGGAGTTCCCGATATGCGAGCCGTTATCTCTTATGCAATGAGCTATCCTGATAGAATTATCTCGGGCGTTGCACCGCTAGACTTGGCTAATAATTCTCCATTAGAGTTCTACACGCCTAATTTAGATAAATTTGCTTGTTTAAGGCTAGCATTTGATGCGCTTAAACAAGGTGGCAATGCAATGGGTACGCTAAATGCAGCAAACGAAATTGCAGTCGAATATTTTTTAAACAATCAGATTGCTTTTTTAGATATTGCAAGCATTGTTGAACGAGTTTTAGAAGTTGTCCAACATAACAATATATATTCGCTAGAGGATGCTATCATCAACGACCAAACAGCACGCACAGCAACACATAAAATTGTTAAACAATATGTCTAGATTTATTTTAATATTGACTTGGTTATGTGTAAGTACGGTAAATGCACTTGAAAGTACCAATATTCGAATTACACATTCGCTCATTTATGACGCACACAAGGCTAACATTAGCCAACAAACGGTTGATAATATTGTGCGCATTTTTTCATGGAGGATTGACTTTAATAGAGACTTGCGCAAGGGCGATCGTTTTGTCATTGTCGGCAAAAAAAACACTGCACCAAGTGCATTGATTTACATCAGTGGCAAAAAACGTATCGGGGTTTTTTCTTATGTTGACAAATATGGACGCTTTGGCTATTACGACGTTAACGGCAAAACGCTTTACCCCACTTTCTTAAAAGCACCTTTAAAATACAGGCGTATCAGTTCAGAATTTCAACCGCAACGTTTTCACCCAATTTTAAAAACTTATTTATTCCATGGCGGTGTTGATTATGTAGCGAACACTGGCACGCCTGTTTATGCTGTTGCTGATGGCGTTATCAAACATCGCAAAAGAATGGGGGGGTTTGGTAAATACGTGCATATTACACACGGTAGCAATTATGCAACTATTTATGCACACTTATCTCGATACGCTAGTGGACTTAAACGCTCTTCCAAAGTAAAAAAAGGACAAGTTATTGGTTACGTCGGTTCAACTGGACGTTCAACTGGACCGCACCTACATTATGAATTGCACTACAAAGGCAAACGCAGAAATCCACTAAAATGGTCGCTACCCCAACGAAAAAGCGTGGCAAAATCTGATTTAGCGCGCTTTCAAAACAGGGCAAAGTCTATTTTGCGTAAGTTGTAACAATCTCTATATAGAGCACCTATATTTTTTTTACATTGCTCTTTTAATCTTGTTTAAAGCAGCCAGAGTTCGTCAATATGATTTTTATTCTTAGCAATAGATGCTAGAAATTTATTTTGCATCGTAGCAACAAAATAGGGTTATGGTTTGGCGTGATTGTGTATTGGCTGACCCAATAAACTAAGTGCCATTAACAGACAACAAAACGTTGCCCAATCTAACAAATACAAAGCACTGTTGTAAAATATCTAGGTCATAGCCTTGGGGGTTTTGCTAAAAATTTATCAGCAATTTACGACTGTGGACAATATATCATAGTTGAATTGAAAACTAACCTGCTTTGATTGCTCACAATATATATTGTGAGTTCATTGTGTGCCAAGCATAGCAATTATCAAGCAAATGAGGTGGTTGTATTGTCTATGCACCATATCATTCAACAGTAAGGCACTTGTGAGTCGCGCAATCTCAAAAATACATAATAATTTTCTGTTTATCATCTGACAAAAACTCTACCACAAACAACTAAAATCCGCTTTCAACTGGTTAAAATGCCTGTGTAAATGACGCACACATTTTATATGAAAACACTTTTTACAGCCTCTCTCAATTTACCCCTTATACATAAAGGCAAAGTACGCGATATTTACGATATTGACGAGCACCATATACTAATTGTAACTACTGACCGCATTAGCGCCTTTGATGTAGTGTTAAATGAACCAATCGCTGGCAAGGGGCGTGTGCTAACTGAAATGGCTAATTTTTGGTTTAAAAAAACCCAACATATCATACCCAACCAACTCACTAACAAAGTGCTTGAAAGTGTTTTGAGCATTGCAGAAATTAAACAACTAGATGGTCGTGGCATTATTGTCAAAAAACTCAAACCTTTACCTATTGAAGCGATTGTGCGTGGCTATATTATTGGCTCTAGTTGGAAAGACTACCAGCAAACAGGCAGTATTTGTGGCATACAACTACCAAACAACTTGCAACTTGCTGGAAAGTTGCCACAAATGCTTTATACACCATCTAGTAAAGCAGCATTTGGAAAGCATGATGAAAATATTGATTTTAAACAAACTGTTCAATTGGTAGGACAAAGCTTAGCGCAACAAATTAGAGACGCTAGTTTGGCACTGTATGAATTCGCAACAAACTATGCCTTATCTCGTGGCATTATCATTGCTGATACCAAGTTTGAATTTGGTTTAGATGAAAACAATCAACTTACCCTTATAGATGAAGTGCTAACGCCAGATAGTTCGCGCTTTTGGTCGAAAGCCGACTATCAAATTGGCATTAGTCCGAACAGTTTTGACAAACAGATTGTACGCGATTATTTGGCAACCCTAGATTGGAATAAAAGTCCCCTTGCTCCAACTCTACCCGACAACATCACACAAAAAACCGCCAAACAATACCAAAAGATTCAAAGAATTTTATGTGGATAAATAGGCTGAAGTTATTGTAAATCAAAAAAATAATCTTTAACACCAAATCTCTTGCTGTGTGCTAATGCATATAAGCATCAACACCTAAATAAAATGTTTGCTTTTTCTAATCGCTGTTAATTTCGCACACAATACCTTACTAACCTTACGCTGTTTTTACTGAAAAACAAGGGACGATAAACAATGCCACAAACTTGATGTGCTTAGATTGTGCTAGAGGATAAAAAATTAACGTTTAGAATATTGCTCGCTCTTACGCGCTTTTTTGCGTCCAACTTTCTTACGCTCAACAATTCTCGCGTCACGTGTAACAAAACCAGCTTTACGGAGATCGACCCTGAGCTCTTCGTCATATTTCATCAATGCGCGTGTAACGCCTAGACGAATCGCACCTGCTTGACCAGTGTCTCCACCGCCTTTAACAATGATATTAAAATCAAACCTGTCCTTCATGCCAACCTTATCTAAGGGCTGATTAACAATCATTGATGAAGTTTCACGCCCAAAGTATTCTTTCATTGGACGCTTGTTTATGGTAAATACGCCACTGCCTTTAGTCATATAGACACGAGCCACCGAGGTTTTTCTTTTACCCGTTGCGTAAAATGTTTGTGTTTCTGTCATAACAATCTTATCTTAAATATAAAAAACTAAATCTCTAAAAGTCTAGGATGTTGCGCACTATGTGTATGCTCTGCACCAGAGAATACTTTCATCTTTCTAAACATGTCTCTGCCCAATGGTCCTTTTGGTAACATGCCTTTTACCGATTTATTAATAATTTCTTCAGGCTTTTTAGCTTGCAATTCTTTAAACGTTATAGACTTTAAATTACCCACATAACCTGTATGGTGATAATATATTTTGTCGTTAAACTTGTTACCTGTTACTTTGACCTTTGCAGCGTTTATAACAATAACATAATCTCCTACATCTACATGCGGAGTATATTCTGGTTTGTGCTTACCACGAAGGCGAGAAGCAATCTCTGTTGCTAAACGACCCAACGTCTTATCTTTAGCATCAACTAATAACCAGTCTCTTTTTAGCTCGTGTGCCTTAGCGCTAAATGTTTTCATAAATCTATCTTTGTGCAAAAACGACTCGGGCATTATAATCATTTTTGTATTTTAATGTTATTTATTTATCACTCATCCTACTTGACAAGTAGTCAATTTTTGTTAATAGACTTAGTTAAGAACCTTGCATTAACTCAGTGCAACAAAATAATATGCTTTTATTCAAGTGAGAAAAATAAATGACCATATAACGATTTTAAGATATTGATTTTATGTGTTTTTATAAATCAGACTAAGATAATGCGAGAATTTTCGCCCTTGAGTTAGTTTTAAGATGATAATACTCTTAAAAATTGGATTTTTTAATTTTTAGGTGGGGATTTTGCGTAACCATCTTCAATTATCTAAGATATTTTAAAAAATTGTGCTAAACCAAGAACAAATTTTTATAACCCATTTTTTCTGTAAGCCTTAAGATATACCAATAAAATAGAAATAGATGCAGGGGTAACTCCTTGAATACGACTTGCCTGACCAATGGTTTCTGGTCTATAGTCGTTTAACTTTTGTATAACTTCGCTTGAAAGTGCTTTAATAGCACTATAGTCTATGTCGCTTGGTAAGGTGATATTTTCACTTTTACGATATTTTTCGATTTCATCTAATTGGCGCTGTATATAGCCCTCATATTTGATTTGATTTTCCACCACAGAAACCAAAGTAGCATCTGTTAAAAAAGGTTGCCCGGATTCAATTTTGCTTAACACCTGATAATTTACTTTTGGTCGTTTTAACAATTCTGATAATGAGTATTCATGATTTAAAGGTTGCTCTAAAACCTCGCTAGCCTGTGTGTCATTGGCTTGAATCCATGTAGTCTTAAGACGCTGTTTTTCAGCTGCCGCTACCGTGTATTTCTCTTCAAATGCTATCCACCTCCTATCATCTACTAATCCCAACTCTCTGCCTTTCGGTGTTAGACGCTCATCAGCATTATCTTCTCTGAGTAATAAACGATATTCAGCACGTGAGGTAAACATGCGATAAGGCTCGTTAGTGCCTTTGGTGATTAAATCATCAACCATTACGCCAATATATGATTCATCACGTTTTGGCAACCAAGGGGATTTTGCTAACACACTACAAGCTGCATTAACACCTGCTAATAATCCCTGTGCCGCTGCCTCTTCATAGCCTGTTGTGCCATTAATTTGTCCAGCAAAATATAATCCCGATATTTTTTTTAACTCCAAGGTTTGTTTAAGTCCTCGTGGGTCAAAAAAATCATATTCGATCGCATAACCAGGGCGCACAATTGTGGCATTTTCAAAGCCTTTAATAGAGTGAATAAGTTCTTGTTGCGCTGCAAATGGCAAGGAGGTAGAAATGCCATTTGGATAAACTTCGTTTGTGTGCAATCCTTCAGGTTCAACAAAAATTTGATGTGAGTTGCGTTCGCTAAAACGCACTACCTTGTCTTCAATTGATGGACAATATCGTGGCCCAATACCTTTAATATTCCCCGTATACATTGGTGAATCTTTTAAACTGTCACGAATAAGCGCATGCGTTTTGTTATTAGTATGGGTGATGTAACAAGGGATTTGTTTAGGGTGGTGGCTAGACTTGCCCATAAAAGAAAAAGTTGGCAATGGGGTATCACCTGGTTGTTTTTGCAATACGCTAAAATCAATCGTGCGCCCGTCAAGTCTTGGCGGTGTGCCTGTTTTTAAGCGCCCAACCCTTAAACCGTAATCTTGAAGCCTTTTTGATAACACGTTAGATGGCGCATCACCCGCGCGACCACCCGCATAATTAGATTGTCCAATATGAATTACACCGCCCAAAAAGGTGCCTGAAGTTACAACCACCTTATCAGCTGTAAAACTCAAGTCCATTTGCGTTTTTATGCCTTTAACAATATCATCTTCAATGATTAAATCTTCGACAGCCTGTTGAAACAAGGACAGATTTTCCTGATTTTCTAAAACACAACGAATAGCTGCTTTATATAGCACCCTGTCCGCTTGCGCGCGCGTAGCACGCACCGCCGCTCCCTTAGATGCGTTAAGTGTGCGAAACTGAATACCTGCCTTGTCAATAGCCCGTGCCATAGCACCGCCCATCGCATCGATTTCTTTCACTAAGTGACCTTTGCCAATCCCGCCAATTGCAGGATTGCAACTCATTTGTCCGAGTGTCTCTATGTTATGTGTAACCAAAAGTGTCTTAACGCCCATACGTGCAGATGCAAGTGCTGCCTCAGTACCAGCATGTCCACCGCCAATAATAATAATAGGATAGTGTTTTGGTTTTCCCATAAATTGGGTTATTTGCGCTTTAGAACTTCTTCAACCACGCTGTGTTGCTCTACTATTTGTTTAAATTCAGCTTTAATATTGCTTTCTTTTTTAAACATCTGACGTAGAATATAAATGTTTAATAATAGCCACAAACCTAAAAATACAGCAATCATAGGAAGATATTTGTCAAAATAGATACGCCAGTCAAAAAAGTATTTGCAGATATTAGAATATAGAAAATAACTAATGAAAAAATGATGACCAAACCGCTAAGTATAGATCTATTTGGATCAACAAGATAGGTGTGTTTTTTATAATCACTAATTGCTTTTTCCCAGCGCTTCTGAAGTTTTGTGTCGTACTCGTTGTCCTGATTAAAATCAATCTTTTCCAAAGAAGAAATAAAACCTCTTAAAGACGCTTGGTGATTAGTGAAAAGATACTGAACAACCGCTACAGACACACCAGCCAAAACAACTAGCACACTTAGTTGAGATAGATCTTGTTGCATTATTGAATTGGAACAATATCTTTATTTATTTTGTCAAATAAACTGGATAAAAATGAACCCATATCATCATCATTAAAATTAGCAACAGCCTTGGTACTGTTTTTGTCAGTTTCATAACGAAAAGCACTGTTGCCAACAACAATAAAATTAGGCAAGCCATCAAAATTTGAAGCAACTTTTGCATGCTTCTTTATCTGCTGATAAAAGTTGTTATTGCTTTCATCGTCAATACTACTCTCAACAATAACTTCCACAGTGTTTTTGTTTTTTAAAACAGGTTTAATCTTATTAGTCAACTGATTATAAAAACGCGCCGACAGTTTATTGCTAATAATTTTAATATTTCGACTCACTACTGGCTCATTAACTTATTAAATATTTA
>CALFDA010000046.1 GCA_937950605.1 uncultured PS1 clade bacterium
TAGAAAGTTGGCTATTTTGGTTTGTTCTGGTAGTGATGGTAGGTAAACCCTAATCTTTGAAAATTCACCCACAGAAACAGTAAACCTTGTGCTACCTGTAGCGACTCTTGAGATTTGTCTTAAAACATTAGGAATATTGCAAAAATAGTGTGAATACAAAATATCCAATTTCACTTTTGGTCTAAATCTCATTAAATGATAACTGTAAAGCGTATCTTTTAAGTCTTCAGGGGTTACAACAGAATGTCCAATATCATCAGGGGTCTCAGAAGATGGTGTAAATAAAATATCACCTTTTTTTAAATTACTACTATTTAACTGTGTTTTATTAGCTGATACTGTCATTAAGCGTTTAATAGATGAATTGTTTATATTTTCATGCTTATACACATTCATATAATTAACTAACTGTACTAATTGTTGACCCTTAACTATTTTCTTATCAACACTACTTGTTTTAAATTCACCAACATCACCTAACTTTTTCTCTTGCCAATCCCCACTAAACTCGGGGAATCTTAGTTTTGGTGTTTTGCTTACTATTTTTTGGTTTGTGGTTTTGCTCATTAAAAATCCTTAAAAACAATTAAAAACATCAGCATAATTATTTTATTAGTGTGTTTTTGTTTTATCATTTATTAATCGTTGTTGTTAGCTAAAAGCTATGTTGGTATTTTAGGTTTGTTTAAGCATTTGGGTAAGTTATTTAATTGGGTTGGGTGGTGTGTTTGTTTTTTTACCAAAATTAAAATGTATGTCAAATAATCGTTTTTAGAATTAGAGGTGCTTGATTGGTATAATCGTGGCGGTTATGAGTCATCAAAACCAAATCACAAATACAAAATTTTGATATGGGGTACAAATAACTTATATTTTGTCGCAAGCTAGATTATTGTGAAGTTATTAAGCAGATTTTTTTGGAGTAGACTAAGATGAATAAACACTATGATATGATTGCTATTGGCGCGGGTAGTGGTGGTCTTTCGGCTGTGGAACGCGCGGCAGAGTATGGCAAAAAATGCGCTGTGATTGAGGCTAAAGCCATTGGCGGAACTTGTGTAAATGTTGGTTGTGTGCCAAAAAAATTGATGTGGTTTGCTGCTAACACAGCAAATGCAATTAACAATGCACAAGGCTTTGGTTTTGATATTGATATAAAAAATTTCTCGTGGAAAACCTTTAAGCAAGGTCGTGATAATTATATTAATGGCATTGGCAAATGGTATGACGGCCATCTCGAGAAATTAGGCATTGATTATATTCATGGTTTTGCCAAATTGCTTGATAAAAATAGCATATCCGTAAATGGCACAATTTACACTGCCACGCATATTGTGCTTGCTCCAGGGGGTAAGCCTTCTGTGCCTGATATTGAGGGTGCAGAATATGGCATTACTTCAAATGATTTTTTTGCACTAGATGTGTTGCCCAAAAAAGTTGCGATTGTTGGCGCGGGATATGTTGGTGTAGAGCTTGCGGGTGTTTTGAATGCGTTAGGTTCTCAAGTAGAAATTTTTATTCAAGACGACAAACTGCTATATGGTTTTGATAGCATGATTCAAGATGCGCTTGAAAAAGACTATAGCGCCCACGGCATTAAAATCAACAAAGACGTTACTATTGATAAAGTGCTAGGCGATAAAACACTTATTACTAGCGAAAATCAATATGCTGGGTTTGATGCGATTATATGGGCGATTGGCAGAGTTCCGATGACTCAAAATCTTGGCTTGGAAAATGCACATATTGAGCTTGATAAATACGGTTTTATTCTCACTGATAAATTTCAAAAAACTAATATAGACAATATTTTTGCGATAGGCGATGCCACAGGCAAAATAGCGCTTACTCCAGTTGCTATCGCCGCGGGCAGAAGGCTATCTGATAGGCTTTATAACAACATGCCCGATCGTTATCTAAATTATGACAATATTGCTACGGTAGTGTTTAGCCATCCACCTATTGGCACAATCGGACTTAGTGAAACTAAAGCAAAAGCAAAGTTTGATGATGTAAAAATCTACAAATCTGAATTTACGCCAATGGCAGATTCGCTACTTGATTACAAAACCACCACGGCACTAAAATTGGTTTGTGTGGGTAAAGATGAAAAAATAATTGGTTGTCATATTATCGGACATGGTGCTGATGAAATGTTACAGGGCTTTGCAGTAGCGATTAAGATGGGTGCGACTAAAAAACAATTTGACGATACTGTGGCAATTCACCCAACCAGTGCCGAAGAATTAGTGACACTTCGTTAAGGCGTTATTTTTTCTTATATTTGGATTTTAGATAATACTTAATCGAGTTGTGATGTGGGGTTAAGTGTTTTTTAAAACAACAAAATAACCTAGTTATGATTGTTTCGCCTTTTTGGGTTTTTCTTACGCCATTTATAGGGTTGAATCGGTGGTTTGTAAAAACCCCAAAACCCCAGTTTTTTGGATTTGGCAAGTGTCTCTTCTTGGCGATATATGTTTTTGTAAGAATACGCCATACCTTGTGCAACCATTAGTTTAGCAATATCAATATCGCCTTTGTGAACACGCACCAAGATACGATTATAATGGTCAAACGCAACAGGTTTGATTAAGAGTTTTCCAGAAGTGGTTTTGAGCAATTTTTTTAGATGTGCTTTAGACTCTCGCCCACAATCAACAATTTGGTGTTGTGTTTTTTTACAAGTTTGCTTAATTTCTGGTGCGTCAATACCATAAATACGCATTTGCATACTAATGCTATCGCCATCAACAATATATAGTGTTTTTTCGCTATTTAACGTAAAGTCGCTTAATGCCAAGGTTTGGCTAATAAGCAATACATAGAAAATCACAAATTTCATAATATTAAAGCGGTAAAATCAACTATTTTATCAATATAATTGAGAATGTTAGAGCAAATTAGGTTTGATGAGCAAGGCTTGATTCCAGCAATTGCCCAAGACTTCGAAACGCAAGAGGTTTTGATGTTTGCATGGATGAATAAAGCAGCTTTGTCGCTAACTATTGAAAAACAACAAGCGGTTTATTATTCTCGCACGCGTAAAAAAATATGGTTTAAAGGTGAAGAATCAGGGCACACACAATTTATCAAAGGCATTTACACAGATTGTGATAACGATGTTATTTTGCTTAAAGTAAGGCAAATAGGCGGTATTGCCTGCCACACAGGCAGAAAATCTTGTTTTTTTCAAAAACTAGAAAAAAACACTTGGAAAAATATAAGTTGTGTATTAAAAGATCCAAAAGAAATTTATGAATGATATTTTGCAACAGTTAGAAACAGTATTAGAGCAACGCAAACATTCAGACGCAAGATCCTCTTATGTTGCATCTTTATATGCCAAAGGTTTGGACGAAATTTTAAAAAAAATTGGCGAAGAGGCTGTGGAAGTGATTATGGCCGCTAAAGATGCACAATATAATGAAGAGCAAGAAAGAATCATTCATGAGGTAGCTGATTTATGGTTTCACACCTTAGTATTATTACGCCATAAAGACATTGAAATCGCTAAAATAGCAGAACAGTTACACAAACGATTTGGCTTATCTGGGCTACAAGAAAAAGCCAACAGAAATAAATAACACGGGAGGGGTTATGGTACCAGGACCATTTGAGTTGATTATTATCCTAATCATTGTATTGTTGCTTTTTGGTGGCAAACGCTTAAAAAATATTGGTAGTGACCTGGGTGGTGCTATCAAAGGTTTTAGAAAATCAATGAAAGAAGGCGAAAATGACAAACTTGATAACAAAAAAGATGCTGTTATTGATGCCAAAGTCATTAAAGAAGAAAAACAAACAACTAAATAACACACGATTATGTTTGATATTGGTTTTTGGGAGTTTGCTTTAATTGGCATTATCACATTGATTGTGGTTGGACCTGAAAGAATGCCCGAAATAGCCAAGACTGCTGGTCGTTATATTGGCAAAGCCAAAAGGTTTATTGCCAAAATTCAAGAAGACATTAATGATGAAATTGAGGCTGATAAACTCAAATCTCACTTAGATTTAACAGATAAAGACTCTAATATTGTTGAGATTGTCGATGAAACTAAAGAATCTATTGACAAAATCAAACAAGATGTCAATAAAATAGTTAATTTTAAATCACCACAAAAATAATTTGCTATAATCTCTAGCCAAGAATTTCTTGACTTAGTGTAGTGCTTGTACCTTGGAATAGATACAATACCTAAAACGGTTAGGGTTTTCTAGAGAAAATTCGGGGTATTGAGGCGAGCGTTGCGTTGCCTGCGATTTTTGTAATCATTGAACCAATCATGTTTTTTCTTGTTCTTTATATAAACTTTTATAAAAAGTACAGGAGAGGTTCACATGAATAAAACTAACATTAATAACCCTAATAACGACTCTTATTGGCAAGCAAGAGATTATCCCAAAAGACCCAAGAATTGGAAAAAATTAATTTCCAAAGAAAGCAATAGGCAGAAAAATAGGAGAAAATACTTATTCAGATTCGGGTTTAATGATGATGGGCTTGGACCTCTGTACAAAGCTGATTATTAATTTTTTGAGGTTATTGTTATGAGTTGTTGCACAGGTAAAAATGGTAAGCCGAAAAAGTCATATTCAAGCGAGGTTGAAGCAAATCGACAAAAACAGATTCTTGAAAAACAAGGGAATGTTAATCTTATTGTCTATAAGTGTAATAGAGAAAAACACAGGTGGCATTTGGCTTCTAGCATTGAAAGTAGTTCTGCTTTGGAAAATAGTTCTGTATCTACATCTAAAGGAATAAAAATTACGATTGCTAAAATGTTAAAACCAGAAATGCTTAATCAACTTAGAAAGCAGATTAAATAACAGGTGTTTTTAGTTGTTGTAAGCGGTGCTTTGCACACAGAGGTTTCTGCGTAGCATTTCTTTAAACTAGCGATTAAGCATAGGCAATACTATGTGACTTTATTGAGTGTAAGAAATAACAAAGCGGTAAAAAGGACGCCGTTATTTAATACGATAGCGGGCTGAGTGTGCATGCGCTGGCAATCCCTCACTATCAGCTAAAGTTGCGGCAATTTCACCTAATGTATTCGCACCCTGATCTGATACCATAATAAGACTTGATTTTTTTTGGAAGTCGTATACACCAAGTGGCGACGAAAAACGCGCTGTGCCAGAAGTTGGTAGAACATGATTTGGTCCCGCGCAATAATCCCCTAAGGCTTCACAAGTATTTCTACCCATAAAAATTGCACCCGCATGTTTAATATCATTTAATATATCTTTAGGATACTCGACAGAAAGCTCTAAATGCTCGGGTGCAACTCGATTACAAATTGTAATGGCTTCGTTTATATCCTTGGTTTGAATAAGAGCACCACGGTTTTTAAGTGCTTTGGCTATAATATTTTTTCTATCCATTGTTGGTAAAAGTTTGGCAATGCTTGCCTCTACTTGATTGATAAAATCAGCATCTGGACAAAGTAAAATGGATTGTGCATCTTCATCATGTTCGGCTTGTGAAAATAAATCCATTGCAATCCAATCAGGATTAGTTTTACCATCACAGATAATGAGTATTTCGCTTGGACCAGCAATCATATCAATGCCCACTTGCCCAAATACCGCGCGTTTAGCAGTTGCTACATAAATGTTGCCAGGCCCTACGATTTTATCGACCTTTGACAATGTTTGCGTACCATAAGCGAGAGCTGCCACAGCTTGCGCGCCACCAATGGTATAAACACTATCAACACCTGAAAGATGAGCGGCTGCTAGTACCAATGGATTGACAATACCATTAGGCGTTGGCACTACCATAATCAACTCTTTGACACCAGCAACTTTAGCAGGGATAGCATTCATTAATACAGAAGAAGGGTAAGTTGCTTTGCCGCCGGGTACATACAAACCAACACGATCAAGTGGGGTGATTTTTTGTCCGAGCATCGTGCCGTCTGCTTCTGTGTAAGTCCAACTATCTTGCTTTTGTCGCTGATGGTAAAGACGCACTCTGTTTGCTGCAACCTGTAATGCGGTTTTGGTTTTATCGTCTAAATTATCAAAAGCGTGCTTTAGTGTTTTTATGCTAATAGTTAAATCTTTCATACTGCTAGCATTAACGCCATCAAACTTAATGCTATAATCAATCAACGCTGTATCACCATGCGCTTTAACATTAGCAATAATGGCATCAACTGTATCGCTAACTTCTGTGTTTGCAATACTTTCCCAAGCCAAAAGATTTGAGAGTTTGTCTTGAAAATAAGGTTGTGTTGAGTTAAGTTTTGTTATCATAAGTTTTTTTCAATAGCTTGAATCCAAGTTTTAATATGTACATTTTTGGTTTTAAATGCCGCAATATTTACCACAAGACGAGAGCTAATATCTGCAATATGCGCAAATGGGGTCAAACCGTTAGCTTTTAATGTATTGCCAGTTTCAACCAAATCTACAATGCAATGCGCTAAACCAACAACTGGTGCCAACTCCATTGCACCATATAGTTTAATAATTTCACAGGATTTACTTTGAGCCTCAAAATAGCGTTTGGCGGTGTTAATATACTTCGTTGCAACCTTCAAGTTGTGTTGTTTTAACTTATTCTTATTACTTGCCGCAAGCATTAATTGACACTTAGCGATACCTAAGTCTAATAACTCAAACAAACCTTCCGCACCATGTTCAAGCAACACATCTTTGCCAACAATACCCATATCTGCTGCACCATGTTGGACAAATACAGGCACATCGGTAGCGCGGATAACAATCACTTTGACATCATCAAAATTGCTGTTAAGAATCAATTTTCTAGAATTAAGCTCCGTATCGGCAATTTTTAATCCTGCTTTGTCTAGCAAAGGCAGTGTTTGCTTAAGAATCCTGCCTTTTGATAATGCAATGGTTAACATATTTTCTAACTTTAAATTAACAATGTTTTGTGCAATTTGTTTTCACAACCAGCTTCAATACAGCGCAATGTTTTAGCTAGTTGATCTAGTGATGAGTTAATCAGTTTAAACGCCCCCTCAGCACCGTATAGTTTAGCAATTTCAAGTGCTTCATTAATGACTACCTTATAAGGCACTTCAATAGAATTTTGCAACTCGTAAGCGCCTAGGTAAAGCACTGCATGCTCCACCAAGCCAAGTTCGTCAATATCACGGCTGATAGTTGGTGCAATCAAAGTATCAAGTTCATTGCGATTTTTTAAAATATTGATAAACAAATTGGAAAAAAATGCTTTTGATATTTTTCCAGACTGCTGATTTAAAAATTGCTGTTCGATTTTTAATACCTCGCCACCCGATACCATATATTGATACAGTGCTTGGACAACACGCTCTCTAGAACGGCGTTTATGGGTTTTGAATGCCATAATGCAAAATTAAGCTTGCTCAAGCAAATACAACATTTCAATCATAGCTAGGGCAGCGTCTTCACCTTTGTTGCCTTTATATCCTCCCGCTCTACCAATAGCTTGATCTATGTTGTTAGTAGTCAATACGCCAAAGGCGGTTGGCACTTCAAATTGATAAGAAACATCTGCCACGCCACGTGAACACTCATTACAAACAAAGTCAAAATGCGGTGTTTCACCGTTAATCACAGCGCCTAAAGTCACAATACCTTGATATTTTGCGCTTTTTGCTAGTTTTTTTGCTAATAGCGGAATCTCAAATGCGCCAGGCGCGTAAAAAATATCAATATTATTTTTGTCAGCCCCATACTTGGTTAAAGTTTTTTGTGCAGCAAGCAATAATTTATCGCTAATATCTTGGTAAAAATAACCAACAGCAATGGCGATTTTTTTATCTTTTAAAAAGTTTGCGTGCGCATTTTTATCAAATTTATAATCCATAGTTACCTGATTTTTAAGTGTAACTTGCGCTGGCTAATAATACCTAATTCAAGCATCATTTGTGGTGTTTGATAACTTAGATGTTTTAAAAAGGCATAGCAAATATTAACACATTCGTTTACAACTATTTTCACGAGGATACAGATTAATGAAATCAACATTTACTTGTTTAGCGTTTGTCAATACCTGTTCGCATATAATTCATTTTAAACATCGCTAAACTGGGTGTTTGGCTTTTTTAGAAGTAAAAAATTGCATTTTAAACTTAAAGGAGTGTGGAATAAACAGCAATTTTTCAAGGAAAATAGACAAAAAAATCCAAATGTATGTCATAATTTACACCTCATGCATTCAGTAAAAAACTATGTTAAACGCTAATTTGCTCTTTATAGTGCTAATTTCTAGTTTGTTAAGTGCTTGTGGTTTTTATGTGCCTAAAAACACCGCACCTATTAACATATCGATAACTAGCGATACAGAATCTGCATTTGTTACCGAGTTAAAAAAACACCTTGATGCAAATATAACGCCATCTCTACATGTTGAAATTAGCACTGAGGTACAAACAAAGCAAATAATTGCCTATAAAAACAATGGTGATATAAGTAGTTATATGCTAACGCTTAGCGTACCTATTAAAATAATACGTAACCAAACGCCATTACTAGCAAAAAACCTAACGGCAACTACAACCCTTAAAAAAATGGAATTAGCGCAAGCTGATAAGATACAAACTAAACATAGCTTTAATCAACTGCGTAAATCAGTTATTGTAAAATTGCTAAGGATACTGACACAACTCAATGCGAATTAATTCTGAACAATTAAAAACGACACTAACAAAACAACTTGATTCAATTTACCTAGTTTTTGGGGTAGAGTTGTTAATTGTTGAACAAAGCCTAAGTTATATTAGAGATGTTGCAAAAACACAAGGTTTTGCCGAACGCGTTAGTTTTGAAATAGATAGTAATTTTGATTGGAATAAGATTATCAGTGAATTCTTGACAAATTCATTATTTTCACCAAAACGCATCATTGAATGTCGCCTAAAAACGGGAAAAATTGGCATTAAGGGTTCAAAAACTCTAAGCGAAATTGTCGCTAATATACCAAGTGATACTTTACTCATAGTCTCGACAGGAAAACTTGAGATGTCCCAACAAAAAAGTCGATGGTTTAAAGCATTTGAAGCAAATGGTAGTGTTGTGCAAGTTTGGGAGGTGCAACGCCAGCATTTAGTTGGTTGGATTACCAATCATATGACAGAATTAGGTTTGGCAGCTAACACAAAAGTAGCGCAAAGCATCGCCTACTACACTGAGGGCAATTTATTAGCTTCAATGCAAGAAATTCAAAAATTAAAAATGGCTTATCCAAATGGCAATATTGATGTCAAAGACTATACACAACAGTTATCCGAGCAATCACAATACAATATTTACAATTTAATTAACTCAGCATTAATAGCCGATAGCGAGCAAATGCTTAAAATTTACACGACAATGATAAACGACACGGCTACGCCAATTATGCTAATTAATGCCCTACATCGAGAACTTAATGCGATGATTAATATGGCGATTGAATTACAACAAACCAAAAAAATTGCGCACGTCTTGCAGAGCCATAAGGTCTGGAAAAGTAGACAAGCCATTATCTCTAATGCACTAAAACGTCTATCTTATCAACGCTTACAAAAAATAGTATTGTTGCTTGGGCGTATTGACCGATCAATCAAAGGCATGGATAATTTAAACGTCATCGATGAATGTCGCATATTATTACTAACAATAGCAGGAAAATCACCATGGAATCAATAAAAGATTTAGTTATCACACTTGGTAAAAATGCGCGAAATAGCGCGAAGACGCTTCGTTATGCAACTACAAAGCAAAAAAATAAGGCATTAAACAATATTGCCAAGCAAATTGATAAAAATCGCACAACAATCTTAAAAGCTAATCAACAAGATTTAGACCACAGCAAAAATAATGGATTAGAAGAGGCACTTCTAGACAGGTTAATGCTAGATAACGCCCGTTTAGATGATATTATTGAAAGTCTTAAACAAATTGAATCTATGCCTGATCCGATTGGAGAGATCAGCGATCTTAAATTTCGCCCAAGTGGTATTCAAGTGGGAAAAATGCGTGTTGCACTCGGAGTAATAGGCATTATTTATGAGTCTCGCCCAAATGTTACTATTGACGCATCAGCGTTGTGCCTTAAATCGGGCAATAGTGCAATTTTACGTGGTGGGTCTGAGGCTATTCGCTCTAACTTAGCGCTTTATGATTGCGTTAAACAAGGTTTGATTGATGTTGGTTTAGATAAAAACTGCGTGCAACTGGTTGCTACAACAAATAGAACGGTCGTAAATGAGCTGGTTAAATCTAGTAGTTATGTTGATGCCATCATACCGCGTGGCGGTAAAGGCTTGGTTGCAGCCATTAGCAAAAATGCACAAGTACCAGTTATTAAACATTTGCATGGTATTTGTCATACCTACATCGACAAAGATGCCGACACTCAAAAAGCCATTGATGTTGCTTTTAATGGCAAAACTCGTCGTTATGGAGTGTGCAACGCTACAGAAACTCTATTGGTACATGCTTTAGCAGTAGAGCGTATTATGCCTGAACTAATCGCAAAATTTATTGCCAAAGGCGTGGAATTAAGGGGATGTGAGCAAACACAAAAACTTTCAGAACAAATTCTTGTTGCTACGGACAAAGACTGGGACACAGAATATTTAGATGCTATTTTATCAATTCGTATTGTTAATTCGATAACAGATGCCATTGAGCATATCGAAAAACACGGTTCGGGTCATACCGAATCTATTGTGAGCGAAAACTATAGTGCTACACGTTGCTTTATGCGCGAAGTTGAATCATCTTCTGTTATGGTAAATGCCTCTACTGCTTTTGCCGATGGTTTTGAATATGGATTGGGTGCTGAGATTGGTATTAGCACTGATAAATTCCATGTGCGTGGTCCTGTTGGTTTAGAGGGACTCACCTCGCAAAAATTCATCGTGCTAGGAGATGGACACACTAGAAAATAGTCACTGTGTAATTGTTATATGCTATCATTTTGAAGTATAGAGAACGGATATGGAAATATTAAGCCCAACAAAATCAGAATGTTTGACAATTTCAGAATATGTAAAAATGATGTCTGATGAAAATTTTAATAAACATGTCGTCAAAACACGTTATCGCATAAATTCAGACTGGAGTAGTGCTGAAACTGGTTGTTTTGTTGTAGAATATGATCGTTTTGTGTTAAGAAGGAAAAAATTATAAATGCCAAATACTGAAATTCAAGTTAATGACAAAGAAATAGCATTGTTCAGCAACATTGCTGAAACTGAAAAGCACAAATCAGATAACGACAAGGAAGTTCGCCTAGCAGAAATTGCAATGTATGAAAGAACTGCTAAAATTGAAATTGAAAACAAAACTCACACATTAGAGCAAGAAAAAGATTTTAGATTAACGAACACAAAAAAGACTATATTGGATGTTAGGTCTATCTAGCATCATAATGATTATGTTTATTATTTTTTTAATAACTTCTGGCAATAAGGATTTAGTTGTCCCTATTCTTTCTTTCATAATTGGCGCATTAGGCGGATTCGGGTATGGGAAAAGTCGCTAAATTTATCTAAGTTTAATGAATATAGACGAAACACTGGCAATTTTTAAGCGTGGTAGTGATGAAATATTGCCACTTGATGAACTTAAAGACAAACTTAAACGCAAAAAAGTTTTAAAAATAAAAGCAGGGTTTGACCCGACAGCACCTGATTTGCATTTAGGGCATACAGTTTTAATCAATAAACTCAAACAATTACAAGATTTAGGTCATGAAATTCAGTTTTTAATTGGGGATTTCACCGCCATGATTGGCGATCCAACGGGCAAAAGTAAAACGCGTCCACCACTTTCACACGAGCAGGTGCAAGAAAACTCCAAAAGCTATACCGAACAAGTATTCAAAATTTTGGATAAAGACAAAACCAATGTTGTTTTTAATTCCCAATGGATGGAGCAGATGACGCCGATGGAGTTTGTCCAATTATCAAGCAAACAAACTGTTGCTAGAATGTTAGAGCGCGATGATTTTTCCAAGCGTTACAAAGCAGAACAGCCCATCTCAATCCATGAATTTTTATACCCTTTGGTGCAAGGCAATGATTCTGTCAAACTAGAAAGCGATGTAGAGATTGGTGGCACTGATCAAAAATTTAACTTGTTAGTTGGTAGAGAATTGCAAAAACAAGCAGGAAAAGAACAACAAGTGATTCTAACTATGCCGATTTTGCAAGGTCTGGACGGTGTGCAAAAAATGAGCAAATCCCTAGATAACTACATTGGTATTGACGACCCCCCTGATGAAATGTTTGGCAAAATACTTTCAATTTCAGACGAGTTAATGTGGCGTTATTTTGAATTATTAAGTTTCAAGCCCTTAGAGGTGATTAAGAACTTAAAACAAGAAATGGCACAAGGCAAAAATCCAAGGGATATTAAGTTTATGCTTGCCAATGAACTAATTACGCGTTTTCACAACGCTAAATCTGGGCAACAAGCGCAACAAAATTTTATCAACCGTTTTAGCAAAAACCAAATTCCAGATGAAATGGAGGAATTTATTTTTGTCGCAGGCATTAAAATTGCAAACCTACTCAAAGATACAGGTCTTTGTCCTAGCACCTCAAATGCTTATCAAATGATTAAACAAGGTGCTGCTAGAATTAATGGTGAGAAAATTACCGACAAAAATTTAGTACCAAAAATCGGTACAAAAGTCTATCAAGTCGGCAAGCATAGGTTTGCAAGAGTGACAATTCGATAAATAAAGTGTTATAATCCCCGCCTTCTAGGGGATGACATGGCTTCGACGAGGAGTTGGATCTCAAAGATGCATGCCGAGGATGAGAATAACTCGTAAAAGTTTCTTAAAAAAGATAGTTGCAAACGAAGACAACTACGCTCTAGCTGCATAGCTAGCCGCCCCTTTGAGATTGTCTGTGTTTCAAAGATGGCGGTCGATAACAGACTCGCTAGAATTATTTGTTCGGGATAATTCGGTTAAAATTTGCTGGAATCGCGCTTGCAGTCCCTGATGGTCGGGTGGCAAGTTGCTAAAACAATAGACCAGACTAAGCATGTAGACTCTTTGTTTGAAAGTTTTCGGACGCGAGTTCAATTCTCGCCATCTCCACCAAGTTTATGTTGTCTAAATTCTTAAATTATCATAGTTCCTAATAAATTTAGTTTTTCGTTGTCTAATTAATCTTTTAAAGACGCTTATCCTGACTATACACAATTTTATTTTGCTAATTATTCCTATTTTCTAAAATTGTTAATTTGGTTAAACAATAAACTTCGCTACTAAAAAAGAGTGTCATCTAAACCCCGCTCTCTTATAAAACACCTTATACCATTGATAAATTATAAGAGATAAACTTATGGCAGGTATATTACATGACAACGCCAAAACTACGTTACGAATCATAAAAGAAATACAAAACTCTAATCAAAAAGCATCTCTTAAGTTAGCAAAAATCTAGCATCTAACACCTAAAATCTGCAACAACTACAGAGAACGGTTTATTTGGCGACAATACAACTTATCATTCACTAACTCGGTAACAATAACAAATTATCTGCAAAGTAATTCTAAAACCTCATCATCTTAATCAACTGCCAAAAAAAATAGGCAACATAAATTAAAGACAAAAGATTGCTTTCAAGGTTTACGCCGCACTAACAGATAATGGCGAACAACTTACATGTTCTTTATTTGTCAAGTATAAGAATTATGCCAACAATATAACATTAAGCACAAATTAACATAATTTAGGTATCCATGGACTAATAGGCAAGCAGAAATCTTTAACAAGCAATTTAAAACCCATGCAACTTAAACTATAGCATTATGATAATAAGAGTGAATTGAGGCAACATACTCAGGCGTTTATTTTGTTCTATAACTATCAAAAGCCATTGAAATCTTATAGACTAAAAACACCTTGTTGAATTGATGCTTGAAAGTTATCAAAAAACACTTAAGTGTTTCTTGATAATCCAAGAGATGAGGGGGTGGGGTTGAACAGTGAGTTTAGGCACATAAATACAAAAATAGAAAAATACACATACTAGAAATGGATTTACATAGAGGCTTTTAATAAAAAACCTATAAACTATGTGTAGCAACCCCAACACCACCTCTAAAATCAAGACATCTGTCAGATTAAATTTGCTCTAAGTTATTTCCTAAGTTTTTCTCATTCCAAATTCGCCTACCATCAAGCAAAGTGTCAATGGGTGTGTTG
>CALFDA010000047.1 GCA_937950605.1 uncultured PS1 clade bacterium
GGCGTTTATTTTGTAGATAAAAATACAGAATTTACCCAGCTTGATGATGGCTCACAACTTGTTCATTATTATGGCGATGAGGCTATCTTAGAATCAATTGCTAATAGTCAATCTGTTGTGTTTGCTGAGTCTTTTGCTAGACTTATAGTTGTCGGTACTTTTAATCCTGCTTTGGCTTCACTGGGTTTTTTAAGTGTCGGCGGTGGCGTTGCTGGTGATAGTAATTCTATCAATCCTACTCCAGCAGAGAATCAAACTACCGCACCAGAACAAAATGAACCAGAAATTAATGATATTGATAGCATAGACGGCGCAGCTGTAACAGGCACTGTGGCTCAAGATAGGTTTATTATCCATGATGAGCATAATGTTACTATTGATAATTTTGGGACTAATGATATATTAGATTTAAGTAATGTTTCGTCTTACACAGCACAAATTAGGTTTGATGGTTCAAAAGTAATTATGACTATATCCTCTAATACAAATAACTCTACTACTATTACAGTAGGTGGGCAAGGGTTAGCACGCTCAGTAGGTTATTTTTCTAATAAATTATTCCCGCAGATTTCTACATATGCTCAAGATTTACTAAATATTCAAGCATTTATATGGGGTTATATAGGTATAAACGGTGCTTCTATTGTGACAGTAGGTGACTCTGATACTAGCGATTCCATTAAAGCTGGTTATGAAATATCACAATTAATGAATAATGATAAGTCAAAAACAATATATGAAATAGCAACTGAGATTACAAGTAACGAAACTACTCTTAGAAACACTCTAGGAAACACATTATATGACAATCTTGTAAATGATATAAATGCTTTGAAAGATGACCTTGCCAATGTTGGTTATGACACATCAACATTAACATTTGAAAACTTAGAAACAACTATTAACTCTGCAAACATTGACTATTATCAAAACCTATCAGAGTTACAATATTTAAATATTATCAAAAGTAATTCTCCTCGTGTGTATTTTAACACTGTTGGTAATGATACTACGTGGACAACCACTTCAGGTGAAACAGACAGGTTTGTATATTATGGCGACTATGATAATTATGGTAATGACTATATAGGTGATTTTGAGTTTGGTGCAGATGGTGATGTTATAGACTTAAGTCGTCTTAATATCGATAAAAGTACATTAATCGCAAGTTATGATAATGCCAATAATTCTGAGATTATCATAGAACGTGATATTGACGGTGACGGCACAAATGATATTGATATTGTTGCTTCTACGGTCGATAATAGTACATTACCGCCTGATATAGCTACTATGTCTTCGTTGCAAATTATAGACTTTTTAGAGACTAATGGTAATTTGGTATTGTAGTTAGTCTATAGTGGTTTTGTTGTAATAATCTAGTTAGTCTATAGTGGTTTTTTGTAACAATCTAGTTAGTCTATAGTGGTTTTTACTTGTTCAAGTGCGTTTTGTATGTAGATATATTAAACGCTTGTTAGTGATGATTGGATAGACTTAGCAATAGCGCTTAATTTTTTATTTATTTGTCTTTTACTGCTCTATCCATCGACTCATCATAACTTTAAACTATCGGAAATTGAATAAACATGGTTCCGTTGTTTGTAGATATAATCATCAGAATATTGAAGATTTTTGAAACAACATCATGAAAAAAATTACAATTATCGGTTCGGGGTTTGCAGGGTTAAGCACCGCTAAAACTTTACGCAAGAAAAACAAAACGCTACAAATTACACTGATTTCGCCAAAAGCAGAATTAGTATATATGCCGAGTTTGATTTGGGTGCCTTCGGGCATGGTAGACAAAAAAGACATTATTATTCCACTAGATAATTTTTTTAAAAGGCTTAATATCCGCCATATTGCAGGTGAAGTGCTGGGTTTAGAAGATGATGGCAGAACAGTTTTGTTGCAAGACAAAAACAAAATTGAAAACGATGCTTTAATTATTGCCTCGGGCGCACGTTTTATCAAAAAATTGCCCGGCATTGAAAACGTTATTACCCCTTGCGAAGGGTTTAGTGCAGCCGAGCAAATACGCGATAAAATAAAAATGATGAATGGTGGTAATATTGCGATTGGTTTTGCTAGCAATCCAAAAGAACCAAGTGCTATGCGTGGTGGTCCAATGTTTGAATTTTTGTTTGGTTTGGATACGCAACTACGCCAAGAAAGCAGACGTGATAAATTTAATCTCACCTTTTTCACCCCTGCTAAAAAACCCGGTGCAAGATTAGGGGAAAAAGCGGTTAAAGGCTTATTATCAGAGATGAAAAAACGCTCTATCAACACTCATTTAGGCTTTAAGATAAAAAGGTTTGAAGCCGATAAAGTAGTTACCGAAGGGGGAGAGTTTGCCGCAGACTTAATTCTATTTATGCCGGGCATATCAGGCAATCAGTGGTTTAACAATACCAAACTTATGCGCAGTGAAGGCGGTTTATTAAAAGCAGATAAATTTTGTCAGGTTGAGGGCGCAAACAAAATTTTTGTTGCTGGGGATTCTGGCTCTTTTCCGGGTCCAGATTGGATGCCAAAACAAGCACATATGGCGGATTTACAAGCCAAAGCCGCTGCCAAAAATGCACTTGATGTTTTAAACAACAAACCACCAAGACGTACTTTTAAGATCGAATTGATGTGTATTGTTGATTCAAATAATAAAGGTATTTATATCTCACGCACCACAAAACGCGGATTGATGTTACCTAGTTGTCGCCTGATGCACATCGCAAAACGCTTATTTGGTTGGTGGTATTTGCGTCAATATCGATAGGAGGAGTGTATGTCAGATTGTTTATTTTGTAAAATTATCGCTGGTGAAATACCTTGTGAAAAAATTTATGAAGATGCAGATGTGTTTGCTTTTCATGACATTGACGCAAAAGCACCTTATCATTTTTTAGTCATACCAAAAAAACATATTGCCACTTTAAACGATGCCCACGATGCTACTTTGCTGGGTAAGTTAATCCTAACTGCTAGTAAGATTGCCAAACAATTGGGTTTTGCACAAGATGGTTATCGTGTGGCAATGAATTGTAATGAACGCGGTGGACAGACGGTTTATCATATTCATTTGCACTGCTTAGGGGGCAGAGATTTAAACTGGCCACCCGGATAATTTTTAACAGGATTATGCTTTTTTAACTCGGTAAATTGACAAAATAAAACCGCACCCCTTCAATACTGAGGTTTGCTTTTCTCTAAAACCGCATAACGAACTTTTTATTTTATTTAACTCTGCTTGGGTAAGTTTTTTGTTCTACTGCGTTTGATTTTAGTAAGGATTTTGCCACTTTATTTGGTTTTTTTGTTTATTTGCAGACATCAGTCTTTGATATTTAAAGTTCCTTTAATCCACCTAATGGCTCTTTTTAGTATCGTTGTATCATCTCTTAATTGCCCCATTCCTGTATTACAAGCTAAACATACATATCCTCTAATTTCTCCAGTTGAGTGGTTGTGATCTAATGCTATTGATGTATTATTTAATACGGGCTTTGTTCTGTTGCATACTGGACAATGAAAATCCTGCCCTATATTAGGTTTGGGGTAATTTTTTAAATATTCTTTTTTTAGTTTTTGAGGAATAGGTTTTTTCCATTTTCTGCATTCCTTACATTCTCCTCTTCTAACGATTCTATCTCCTGCCTGAATTTGGTTAATGTCAAATGCTCTTTTATCTTTGAGAATTTCACAATTAGTGCAACGTTTTTGATACTCTGGCTCTAACTCTTTACCTTTGTCGAACCCATTTCAATACCACTTAATCTCTTCACAGAATATCTAACATAATCTGGATTTATTTCACTACCAATGTAATTCCTGTTGTTTGTTTTACACATTTTTGCAGTAGTTCCAGACCCCATAAACGGGTCATATACTAAATCACCTTCTTTACTCCATGAAATCAAATGGTCTTTTACAAGTTTTTCAGGGTAAATTGCGGGATGCTTGAAGGCTATTTCATCTTTTGTGCTGTGTCCACGACCAACATTATATTCCCACACATTAGTTCTTCTTCCAAATTTAGCATAACCACCTCTGCTATGGTTAAAAAGATCTCCATTATGTAACCTCTTGGTTCCTCTATCCCCTTTTCTGCTATCTTTATTTTCCCTGTCGTATATAAGGTTTATTGTTTTAGGTCTTCCTTTGCTAAAAACAAACATATATTCAAAAGTCTGCCAATAACTTTGGTTATTGCCACAAGCACCTCTAGGTTTTTTTAAATAAATCATAGTATCAAACAAATTAAATCCAACTTTTTTAAAGTAGAGAGCGTGCTTAAAAGATGTGCCGCTTTCGTTCCAATTTTTGGTTTGGTCTCCTATTACCCATACCACAACTCCGCCATCTTTTGTAACCCTGTATAGACTTTCACAAACTTTCTTAAACTTGAATAAATTATTACCTTTATAACTTCTCATATCATCATAAGGTGGAGATGTGATTGTCATATCGATAAATTCATTTTGCATAGATTCCATGGTTTTTATACAGTCTTCGTTGTAAATTTTGTTAATATTTATCATCTAGCCAACCCTTTAATAAGTATAACCTCTTTTTGGATCCATTCTACTATCGCATTAAGCGGGTAATTTCCTAAAATTTATTTGGATTTTTGGACTGGAAAGTTAAACAATTAGATGGTTTTTGGTTCATAAATCCACACATAACGTTTTACAAAAAATATCTAATAATTTATGCAAATTTCTTGAATTTGTTGTATCTATAATCAGACAAAATCAACACCCAAACCCATAAATCCCTCGACAATGTTAAAATTACCCACTTAGGATAACAAAAAAATATTTAAGATTAAAAGTCCTATAAAGTTGTCTTAAACCCAAGTTTTTATTTATTTATTTTTGCTTTATGAAATTAACGCTAGATATTGATAATTCACAACAACTGTCTAATATTTGTGGACCATTTGATAAAAATTTGAATACAATTACCAAAAGTCTTGATGTGCAAATCAATAATAAAGGCGAGGATTTTACTATTGAGGGTGAAAATAAGCATATTGTCGCTAGGGTGTTGCAAGATTTATTGGCATTAAGCACCACTCAACATATTGATATTCATGATGTTGAAATGGCAATTAGAGCGTGTTCACACGATGATTTACCTAGTGAGTGCATCAATATTAAAACCAAGCGCAAATTTATACACGTTAGAAGTAAAAACCAACAAAAGTATGTTTTAGATATTAAGAAAAAAGACTGCACTTTTGGCGTGGGTCCTGCGGGTACGGGAAAAACTTATCTTGCTGTGGCATGTGCTGTTGAGGCTTTGGAAAATTCTGATGTGCGTCGTATTATTTTGGTGCGTCCAGCGGTTGAGGCTGGAGAAAAACTAGGGTTTTTACCGGGCGATATGAGTGAGAAAGTTGACCCTTATC
This sequence comes from uncultured PS1 clade bacterium, assembly GCA_937950605.1. GTDB lineage: Bacteria > Pseudomonadota > Gammaproteobacteria > PS1 > Pseudothioglobaceae > Thiodubiliella. Next base: position 5,414 of record CALFDA010000047.1, read on the forward strand.
TGCGCCCTATTTATGATGCCTTGTATGAAATGTTAGGCTTTGGCAAAGTGGAAAAACTGCTGAGTAAAAATATTGTTGAAATAGCACCTCTAGCATTTATGCGAGGTCGCACGCTAAATGAGGCATTTATTATTTTAGATGAAGCACAAAACACTACTATTTTACAAATGAAAATGTTTTTAACTCGCCTAGGTTTTGCCTCAAAAATGGTGATTACGGGCGATATTACCCAAATTGATTTGCTCAACCAACAACATTCTGGATTAATTCATGCTATTAAAGTCTTGGAAAATACAAATGGTGTGGCTTTTTGCCATTTTGGAACTAAAGATGTGGTACGTCATCATTTGGTCAAACACATTGTATCAGCATACGAAAAGTTTGATGCACAGATAAATACTGTTACAAAATTAAAATGATTAAAAACAAAAATTATCTTGGTCTTGATACATGAAAACACTAGCGACAATGCTACATTCATAAGTATTAACAAATAATACTAGACTTAATTTTGCTAATTATTTTATTTTGTAATGCTTTTATACTCTAAGGCAAATAAGCTAATTTTGATTTAAACAAATATGAAACAACCTAAAGTTATTGTTGGATTATCGGGGGGTGTTGACTCCTCGGTTGCCGCTTTACTGCTTGTAAAACAAGGATTTGATGTTGAGGCTATATTTATGAAAAACTGGGAGGAAGATGATACGAGTACATATTGTAACGCACAACAAGATTTATCCGATGCACAAAAAATAGCCGATAGTCTCGGTATTAAATTGCACACGGTAAATTTTTCGAACAATTATTGGGAAGATGTATTTGAACATTTTTTGCAAGAACACAAAAAAGGTCGCACGCCAAACCCCGATGTTTTATGTAACCAAAAAATTAAATTTAAGGCATTTTTGGATTATGCTTTGAGTCTAGGTGCAAAAAAAATTGCCACTGGACACTATGCTAGAATTATGCAAAAAAATAAGTTTTTTCAACTAAAAACTGGTTTGGACGAAAATAAAGATCAAAGTTATTTTTTGCACCTGCTAAATCAATACCAACTTTCCAAAAGTTTGTTTCCCTTGGGAGAAATTAAAAAGAGCAAGGTACGTGAGATTGCCATAAAACATAACTTAATTACCGCAAACAAAAAAGATTCAACTGGTATTTGTTTTATCGGTAAGCGTGATTTTTCTAGTTTTTTGCAAACTTATATACCCAAACAACAGGGGGATATGGTTGATGAAAATGAAAAATTTATCAAGCACCATAAGGGCTTAGCATTCTATACCATCGGTCAACGCAAAGGTTTAAAAATTGGTGGCGGGTTTGGCACATCGGGAGAGCCTTGGTTTGTTGCCGACAAGCGTTTAGAAAGCAACGAATTGCTAGTGGTTCAAGGTGAAAACTCGCTATTATTTCATCAATCCTTAAGTGCATCAACACCACATTGGATTGCAACTCAGCCTAGTTTGCCATTAACATGCATGGCAAAAATACGCTATCGTCAAAATATGCAAAATTGCACAATCAGTAAGGAAAACAACACAATCAAAGTATTATTTGAAAAACCGCAACGCGCTATTACCCCTGGGCAATCAATTGTTTTTTATCAGCAAAACATTTGCTTAGGTGGTGCTATCATTGAAAGTAGAGAATAATCTCCTAGTGCTTAACCCATTGTTTAACTTCACTTTTTATATTTAAGATTATGCAACAAAACACCTGTAATCTATGGTTTATAAGGCTAATTCTTGATTCGTATATAAAATTTAATAACTCGGTAAATGTAGGTATATAATGACCGACACTCTCAATACCTCACGGCGTAGTTGTTGGTGTGAAATCAAAAAAAATGCTAAGGGATGTTGGAGCATGCAATACTATTTTTTAACAAGAGTCAAAACAGGAATATTACAAACATACCTCAAAAACACGCGAAAGGTTAGTTAAGTCCCTTAGCAAGCATTAAACCATTATTTGCTATGCGTCTTCGGCTATCCGCTAGGACTATTAACCAAGATTTGTTTTATAACTAATGATTTTAAGGTTTGCAAATTTTCTACACTTAAGATTAGACTAAATAAATGGACAATAAACCCGACACAAATATGATACAAAAAAATTCACTGATTGCTTATAAAGGCAAACCTGCACGTATTACTAGCATTTATGCAAATAAGTTTGAGATAGAATTTTCTGATAGTTCAACTCTTAAGGTAAGAGAAAAAGATTTTCGCTTTATTCACCCAGAATTTACACAAGTCAGTAATGATTGTTTGCATGCTGATTTGTCGATATTAGAAGAGTTTCAACAAGAATTGTTAAGTTTAAAAGAGATTACTGAGTGGCTATTTGATGAATTTACGCCACAAACATCATGGTGTAGTTATTTGTTGGTAGAAGATGGTTTATATTTTTACTGGCAAAAAAATAAAGTATTTGTGCGTCCTGCACAGCAAGTTGAAAGCGTTAGAACTAGACGTTATGAAGAAAAATTGGCTACTGAGAGTTTGGCGCGTTGTATTGATAATTTATCAAAAAACATCTTTGATAAGCAAGATGAACCATATCTAAAAGAAATTGCTAGAGTGGCACTAAATCAATCTAAAGGTGCCAAAATTTTAAATCGTATCGGAATAGAAAATTCGTCCGAAGCTGCTTATAAATTGCTGCTTAAAATAAAATATTTTGCCCCGAGTTTTAATCCCTATCCAGCGCGTTTTGGTGTTCTAGCAGATGAGCAAATTAACGTTGAATGTCCACACGTTGAACGCGTTGATTTAACCCATTTAAATAGTTATGCAATTGACAATGAAGGCTCAAGCGATGCAGACGATGCAATTAGCATCGAAGGCAATAAATTATGGGTGCATGTGGCTGATGTTGCTACCATTGTAGCGTCAGGCTCAGATTTAGATTTGTATGCGCAAGTGCGTGGTGCTAATTTTTATCTGCCCGAAAAAATTATTCATATGTTGCCTGTTGCAGTTGCTAAAACTTGCTCTTTAGGGGCAACAGATGTTTCTAACGCTTTATCATTTAGTTTTGAGTTTGACGGAAAAAACATTAAAAACATCGAGGTTATGCAAAGTGTGATTCGTGTGTCAAACACAACTTACGAGAGAGTTGATGAAATCTTAACCAAAAAATCTAATCAAGACTTAACGCAAATTCATAAAATTATTCTAGCGCATAAAAAATTTAGAGACAGCAGTGGTTCTGTTAGTTTGCACATGCCTCATGTTGATGTTAGATGTATCAATGGAAAAGTATTTATAACACCGCAAGTTACTAGCACAAGCCGGGATTTAGTGGCTGAAATGATGGTCATGGCGGGACGTGCAATGGCAAAATTTACTAGCGATAACCTAATACCTGTACCCTACGCATTACAAGATGAAGGGAATTTTTCCGCAGAATTTTTGGAAAAAAAAGATTCATTAACACTCGGCGAATCTTTTTTAGCACTTAAAAATTTTAAACGCTCTGCAACTTCAGTAAAAGCATTACCCCATTATGGTTTGGGCTTAGATGCTTATTTACGTGTTACTAGCCCAATGCGACGTTATTACGACTTATTAGCACATCAACAAATTATTAATTTTATAAATGACAAACCTCTATTGAGCATTAAACAGGTAAAGGAAATTATTGGCAAAGTTAATATTGCATTGTCTGATGTTCATAAGGTTAGCCGCATCAGTAATGAGCATTTTAAATGTGTATTCTTAATGCAACATCAAAAATGGACAGGCACAGGCACAGTGGTTGATATTCGTGGCGATAAGGTGTTATTTATGATTCCTGAGATTGCTATGGTGACACAAATTAAGTTTAAAAAACCACCTAAATTAGATGAGCAGATGCAACTGCGAATCAGTCGGGTAAATTTGGCGAATAGATTAGCGATTTTTGAGGTTGTAAAATAAATTGTGTTTTACGCTAAGATGTCTTTTTTTAACCTTTAGATGATTTTGATTTTAAGTATGCTTGTGCATACATCTATTTAATTCTAGCACTTTACTTTGCAAAAATCTAAACACGAAAATCTGCTACTTAGTAAAACAGTGCAATCATGATTATCTGCCTTTTTGCAAAGAATTTGACTAAACCAACTCCCCTATTAGAGAATTAGCATAAGCATTGGTAATTTTTACATTAACAATTTGACCAATCAAAGATATATCACCCCGAAAATGAGTGTTGCGCATATTTTCGGTGCGTCCAAACAAACCATTGTCTTTTTTAGCTTGGCTTTCCACCAAAACTTTTTGCACGCTACCAACCATTGACTTAGAGATTTGGTCACTAGATTTATCAATAGTTTTTTGCAAGTGCGCAAGACGTCTTTTTTTAACAACTAATTCTACATCATCAGGATAAGTTGACGCGGGAGTTCCAGGTCGTTTAGAATAAATAAAACTAAAAGATTTATCAAAATTAATGTCTTTAATAAGTGCCATTGTGTTAGCAAAATCCTGCTCACTCTCACTTGGGAAACCGA
>CALFDA010000048.1 GCA_937950605.1 uncultured PS1 clade bacterium
GGCGTGGGTAGAATTTATCAACAGACTTTTATTGATACTTATTCTAAAATTGCTGGTGCCAAATTATATACAACCAAGATAGTTATTACCGCAGCTGATTTACTTAATGACAAAGTGCTTGCCATTGTTTATTGAGCATGACTTACCATTATTAAGAATTTAAATAGGCTTGAGAGATAGTTTTTAATTGGTTATTGAGCATGATTTGCCACTACTAAAGAATACTCACTGATAGAGGCAGTATTGTGACAAAGTAAAACGTCATGATTAGCAACTCTATTTAGCAGTTAATGATATTGCTCATACTAAAACCAAAACAATCTCACCACAGACTAATGGTATTTGCAAGAGATTCCACAAAACTATCTTGCAAGAATTTAAGTAAGCATTTGGCTAATTTATAGCAACAAACTATTAAATTAGCAAAGGGATAGGTTTTGCTTATTTTGCAACGGTTTCGTATCAAGATATTGAATCACTACAAGATGAATTTGATAATTGATTAATTGAATATAATACTAAGCGAGTTCATCAGGGCAAGATGTGTAATGGTCCAACACCCATGGACACTTTGCTTGATGGTAAGCGAATTTGGAATGAGAAAAACTTAGAAAATAACTTAGAGTAAATTTAATCTAACAGATGTCTTGAGATTTTTAGTTGTTACAGATGTCTTGATTTTAGAGGTGGTGTTGGGTTGGGTTGCTACAGATTAGCTTGGTAATAATGCTTGATTTGTTTGTCTACTTTATTCCACTCAATCAATCTATTAACTTGAGTATAGAATTTATCTTTACGGGTTCTGTGGGTTCTGTGAATGGCTGTGAAAAAAGACATTTGTGCTACTGTGTTTTGATATTGGTGTATTGGACCAAAGAGGGGTTGTTGAGTGTTGTTTTGCACTGATTTCTCTTTGACTATTTTTTAATATTTTCAAAAGTTAAAAATATGGTTTTTCATTTTTACTAAAAATCATCAAAAATAGTTCATTCTAAGTCCCTAATTCTTCAACAAAAAAGGGTCAAACAACCTCATATCACTACTTGAAAAGTATAAAAAGTTGTTGGAAATAGTGTTTTGTTATGTCTTTTAACAAACTAAACTATCAACACAAACTGCGCTCAAGTCTTTGACAAGTTATTAGCTTTATTAGCATAACGCCTATTAATCAAAGGTAAATATCAGCTTAAGCAACCAAAATTTTGCCGCATAAACCTTAAACGGACACTATAATTCGGATATAAACTTAAGTATCGGAGGTAAAAAAGATGAAAAAGACACTTGCACTAACTGCATTATTGACATCTACATTGTTGAATGCGCACAACACTTATCATACAAGCCCGTTTAACCACCCTATGTTTGGTGGGGAATTTTTGCAAGAATTCGAGCGTCAATTTCAAAATTTTGATCGTCAAATGGATATATTACAACACAGTGTTTACACTATGGATACTTCTTCACAGCAGTATTTTGACAAAGAAGCCAACCGTTATGTTGTCGAAATTAAAAGTTCAGGCATTGATAAAAATAATTTTCATATCTCAATTCATCTAGGCATGCTGATTATTAAAGCTGGACAAATCTCACAAGGCGACAATGAAAGTTCATCATCTCACTTCTCGCACATGCTTTCTATGCCTATAGATGGTGATATAGAAAACATCACAGCAGCATTTCAAGAAGGCGTGTTAAGAGTATTTATTCCCAAATTAGACCAACCTAAACCACAAGTCAGGGAAATTACTATTCAGTAAAAACAATCGGTGTGGGCGCACATGTTTACTTGCTCGGTTGTTCGCCCCATAGCAATTTATGCAGTTGCACTTGTAACCGAACATTAAGTTGTGCGTCCAAAATCCACTGTGCTAATTGTGCAGGTTTTATTTTTCCAAATACAGGTGAAAATAAGGTTTCTGCGTCTGTTGGATATTGTTTTAACACATCTATACTAAAATCAAAATCTACCTTCGAACCAATCACAAACTTAAGTTGATCCTTGACTTGTAATTTAGCGATATTTTCATATCTGTTTTGCGTAGATTCATTCGAAGATGGGGTTTTAACATCCATCACAATAGACACCTTAGGATTAACATCGCTAATATCAATACTACCACTAGTCTCTAGCGATACCTGATAATTTTGTTGTATAAGCCTATTCAATAAAATATGACAATTAGTTTGTGCCAAAGGCTCGCCCCCAGTGACGCATATTATCTTAGTGTTATATTGTTTAATTTCAAATAATATTGCATCAACACTTAACAGATTATTGCCTTTAAATGCATACTTAGTATCACAATAACTGCACCGCAAAGGACAACCTGTTAGGCGCACAAATACCGTTGGCAGACCCACTTCCCGAGCCTCGCCCTGCAAGGAATAAAAAACTTCATTAACATTGAGTTCAGCATTCATAGTATTTGTTAGTGTCTCATAAAATAGTTCGAAGTTGTTGGTTTGTGATTGTATGCTATTTTTGAATTATGTAATTTTGTGATTTTTAGGTGCTATCCTTTGTGTTTGTACGCAAAATTTTGCAACAATTACAGAATATATGCAAAGTTGTGCAAAAACGTAAAACTACTACTTTACAATGGGTCGTCAAAAAAAGGCGAACACTAATAGCGTTGTTTGTTATGATGGTTAGCGTGGCTAATAAATGAATTTTAACTATTAACCATAGAAGTATTTTAAGGTTGTTATGGCGTAAATAATACCTTATCAAAATATTTGGAGTTTAATAAATCATATGGCGTAACAAAATAACCATTTCGTTATCAATGTCTAAATCATATCCCAAATCTTTAGCGGTTTTCCAATATAAATACCAAATATACTGCGAACAATAAAATGCTCTGCCATAAGTTTTCTCAACTATTCTATATTGTTTGTGCTTAGTATCTGGCAGATTTTTTAAAAAGGCTGTTTTAAACTTCTCGTTAAATGCTTTATATCTCAACACCGTAAACTCTTTTTTCTTGCTAATCCAAGATATCACATCTGTCTCATAATACCCATGACATAACTTTGGATATTCTCCGACTTTATACCTGCTAACCATGACTGCAGAATGCCCAAACCATGACATGGGATTTTTCCAGTTTTTGCTAGTGATGATAACATCGCCAATTTTTAGATTTTTGCTAACCTTATAAAGATGATTCTCATCTTTCCAAGTACTAAATTCGAATACACTAGAAGTATAACAACCGCTCAAAAAGGCGGTTGTTATAAATAAAATGAGTAATAATTTAATGCCCTTAATCAGTACTCCTAGTTATTTTTTCCATCTTAATTACAATTAAACTAGGATAATCAAAGGCGGCACCATTTCCAACATCAACGCCAGCACCAATAATCCCTCCAAACAATATATTCCCCCACGCCATATTTTTTGTTTTTGATTCGACACTAAAAATACCATCTGTCATACCTTCCTTTTTACAGATGATTTGTAAGTTTTGTGAACTTCTGTCAACAGAAACTGTACCAAGCGTAGTAACCATCCATGCGCCATCGTCATTACTTAATTCACAGAAAGCACCAACCACATGTTGTCCGCTACTATCAACTGTTTTAATTACGATACCTTGATTTTGTCCATGTATAATCTAAGCACAATCTGTTGCAAAAACAGTTACAACTAACGTGTCAATAATAAAAAATTTCAATTAACATGATGAAACTTAATTGCCTAAATAATCAATAAAGCAACCCTACCATGACTCAGAAACCCCAGGGGTATAGTGAAATTCTTCTGTCTCTAACGGTATAGATTTGTTTGATTCTTCAATTTGGATTATGTCAGGTCTCTGTTGTTCAAGGATAACCGCTAATACATCTCTCAACTCATCAATATAACTAAAAGTCAGTGCTGCTAACCCCGCATAAAACGCACTAGAACAACGTTTCGCGACTCTAGAAGTACACTTGCCAAACCAACGAAATAAATGCTTATCCATAAAATCAACTAGTTGTTGTAAGTGTTTGTATTCTTTCAAACTAAGCAGGTAAGCCACGAATTGCAACTGACAAATAAAGTGGTCATCACTACGAACCCTCCAATTCTCGACACACAAAGAAAACTTGTCATAATGCTTTCTGATATCAAACATGGCGTCCTGCATCATCAAATTTTCCTCATCTAACCAAACAGATTCAAATGGAGAGGCATTTAACGAGTGATTCAAATAAATATCTGCATAATCAACAGCTAATTCCTCTAAGGCTTTGTCGATATCATCTCCCTTGATTTCATCAACCCCCGTTTTTAACAGACTAAGAGCTTCAGATGATTCCTTACTTTGCAATGCAAACCCCAGCGTATAAGGAAAATCATTATCTCTCAACAACCCCAACATCCCCCCATCAAGCTCTTTGTCATGCAAAGAAGTCAGCAAGTTAATGTCATCTACCATCAAGGTAAACAAATCCTTTATCTCAGGTGTTAATTTCATTTACCTACCTTGCCATATCTGCTAGCAACAAAAACTATCGAAGGATTGGTTAGTTTAGGGTCCGCAAAGTTTTTAACTTGTTTGACC